>DAIOVD010000038.1:21144-27490 GCA_036759185.1 Catalimonadaceae bacterium
GCCGGAATCCCTCTGAAATTATCTTATAATCCGCATATTCACCTCTTTTCCTTGTCCAGAAGAATCATCCGGCAGGTAAATACAAGAATGTATTTCAACCCTCTGTTCGATGCGATATCGGACAACATCAACGAAGGATATTAGGATTTCTGATTTGTCGGTGATTTTCGCACACAGGAATTATGCAGCGAAAAAGAAGCCATCACATTTCTGGATCCAGTTTCCAGTCAATTAAAAATTTGCCTTTACTTGCGGTTCAATCATACTCTATGAATCCTCGAATTCCTTTCCTCACCACCATTTTCTTTTGTCTTCTTTCTATTAATGCATTCAGCCAATCTGATCCGGAAAGGAAATATTCAAAATCTGACGAGATTATCCGGTTCGGGCAATCGAGATCCGGTCCGGGTGAATTGCCTGCACCCACCGCAGTTACCAACAACCGAATTTTTGAAATGCAAATCACTTCGGGTTTGCATGAAAACGAACAGTTGGAAGCCGAAATCGCCACATTGGACGGAGGTTATGCCTACGTGGGTAATATTTCCACTCCCAGCGGAGGTGGCAAGGCGAAAGGATTTTTCACAAAAATCAATCCGTCCGGCGTGGAGCAATGGACAGTGCAGTTTGAATCGGCAAATGGTTACAACTTCGTTGTGCACGATCTTGTGCAACTTCGTCAATCAACCGGCGAATACATGGTTGTTGGAACTCTGTACAATGGTTCGGACATATTCGTAACGGTCATGCGGTTCAATTTGCAAGGGATCCAGACGAGTGGGGCATTTTTGTATGGCGAGTCGCCATTTTCCAACAGTCAACGAACCGCAAACCTGGTGGAAACCTACTCCGGCGGAATATATGTATCCACCTTCAAACCAGGTGGCATGCTGGTGTACAACATCAGCAACGGCACAAACATCGGTACCGGGGATTGCAAGTTTGTTCCCACCCAGCAAAATGTAAAATCGCTCCGTCCGGCAAAGAGTTCATCTTTTGCCGCCATCGGTGACAACGAACTGACGATTCTGGCCAGCGACATGTCGGTTCTGTTTCAGGCTCAAATTCCCGGGATGAACATTAAAGACTGTGTCTTTGGCGCCAACAATCTTTATCTGGCGGGAAGCATCGGAGAAAAATGCGGTCTGGCCAGTTTTGCTCTGACCTTAGGTAAGCCCACGTCGGTGAGCTGGAGCAAAATCTACACATTTGCCAACAATGAACTCAACAGTTCCTTTATGGGAATCGATTTGCTTTCGGACGGAAACCCTGGAGTATTTGGCAAATCCTATAATCTGGCAACCAGTTCCTTCCGGCCCATATTTATCAAGGTAAATGCCACAACCGGGGCATCCATGTGGGCAACACACAGTACCCTTAAAATCCTGAACGACCAGCGGGTGGTGCCATTTCTCAAAAACGAAAATGGAAACTACGCCGCCATTTTCACATCCAACTGGACCACAACCGGAGGTACAACCGATAACTGTCTGGTCGAAATTACTCCAACCGGAAGTCTGAATAACTGCTATGCCGCCACTGCCACAGCAACTGTGACCAATGGAACGATCGCTTATACCGCCAACACTGCCACCAGCACAAACTCCGGCAGTGGAAACCCAACCATCTCCGGTACGACTCCTCCTTACAGCAGTTCATTTAACAACAACGTATATGAGCTAACTCTTTGCTCCGGAACCACACCTGGTCCGGTTGCCAATTTCAAAGCAAGCCGGACAAGCGTGACGAAAGGACAAACCGTCCGTTTTACCGATCTTTCAACCAACACTCCAACCAGCTGGTCATGGAGCAGCACGCCATTACTGCTTTGGAACACAAGCACCTCGCAGCATCCCAATGCAACTATGCCAAATACCGCTACGGGTTGTTATGCTATTACCCTCACTGCCACCAATACCAACGGAACCGACACGGAAACCAAAACCTGTTACCTCAATGTAGTTCAGAATCCGGTTTCTTTGTATGACACACTCGACAATTTTGGCATTGGCCTGAATCCATCGACTCTCCTGACGGCTGTGTCGGGTTATGTTACCGGAACCAACGGCTTCAATGACCGGGCCAAGGCTGAAAAATTTGTGAACCCCATCAACACCCGGAAATTGTACGGAGCCTTGTTCCGCTATGGAAAAGGAAAGAATGTGACCTCCCCTTCCATCGAAATGGATGCATGGAATGTCAATGCCGGCTCTCCCGGAACTGTGGCAGGGTCTGTTTCGGTACCGCTGCCGACTATTCTTGGCCATATTTCCGGCAATCAATACACGAAGATCACCTTCCCTGCTCCCGTCACAGTTTCTTCAACCTTTTTCGTGGGCTTTCAGGTTCCACAGGGCCCTGATACACTGGCGATCCGCTCCAGTTTGCTGGGACCAGACAATTCGGGTACCGCCTGGGAACAATGGGATAACCAGACATGGCACGAAATGTCGGCAACCAATGCCTGGGCTGCCGACATTTCCCTGATGGTGTTTCCGATTATGATCAATACAATTACAGGTGTGGAAGAAATCATTGGCGGTCCTGAAGTGTTGTTGTATCCAAATCCTGCCACAGACCAGATTCGTCTGATGGAACGGGAGGCAGGAAGTACCGTCCGTGTTCAGGTATTTTCTCTCCAGGGTTCTTTACAGAAGGAAATGAACACATCTGGAGGTCCGATCGACCACATCAACCTGAACGGATTGGCGAAAGGTCTGTATATGGTTGGCCTCACCAACCGGGAAGGCAAAACGACGTGGGAGAAGGTGGTGAAGGAGTAATTCAAGGTGTGTGGTGCGTGGTTAGTGGTGAGTTATGAATGATGAGTTATGAATGATGAATAGAATGCAGAGGGAGGAGCGTGATTCGTGGTTCGTGATGGTTGAAGTGGCGCATACAGGGGCAATTTATAAATGATGAGTTATGAATTATGAATGGAATACAGAGGGAGGAGCGTGGTTCGTGATGGTTAAAGTGGTGCCTACAGGGGCAAATTATGAATTATGAATGGAATGCATTGTTGCGTTTGTCTTTGGGTGGTGGCTGTTGCCGGGAAAGAGCAATGCGGGCTCATACCTTTTCATCTTCGGATGTTTCAGAATGGTAGGGCGATTTGATAGTTTGGCCACAAAATCCAATTTCCAGTTGGGCATGTCCATTTTGAAGGCTCAATCCAAAACCAATACGTAAACAAGTAACACCCCTCAACAAAATAAACAATGGGAATGATCGGCAATTATCTGCGGGTATCGCAGGACGTTCTGGAAGAATATCAGACGGACAGCAGCAAACTGGAAAAACGAGTCTACAGCGATGGCAATCGGAATGACAAGGACCTCATCGACGTCAACAAAAACTGGGCAGGACTATTTTACCTGCTAACCGGACAAACTCTTGAAACCGAGGAAAAGGCCGTAGCTCCTTTGGCCTGGATACTTAGTCCTCCACATGAAATTGATCCGGAGCAGGATATGGGGTATGGCCCGGCCAAATTCACCGATGCTGAACAGACCAATGAAGTCAGCCTTGCACTGCAAAGCCTTGCGGTTGACGAATTGAAGTTGCGTTACAATGGAAAAGAGATGCAGGAACTTGGCATTTACCCGGAGATCTGGGATGAACCGGAATGCCTTGAAGATTTGATCCACTGCTTCCAAACCTTGCAGGATTTCTACCACAAAGCGGCAATGGATGGCCAGTCGGTGATTTTTTTCGTCGATTAAACCAAATCCCCTTTTACCTGTGAACATGTGGTTAACCATATCGGCACTTAGAATTGATACCAATTCAGCATTTTAACTTCCAAATGAAGAAGAACGAACTCATTTTCCTCCTTGCCATTCTGGCCATCGACCTGATCTCAAAACTCATGGCCAATGCCTGGCTACCATTCCAGGAGACCGTTCCGGTGGTGAATGATGTGTTGGTCTTTCATCTGGTCTATGAAAGTGAGACCATCGGCGGATTTACCGAAAATATGGATCAGGCAGACGTATACCGGAATCAAGCCCTGGTTCTGAACAGTTATCTGGCATTCATTCTCGTTTCGGCGTTCCTGTATTTCAAATCTGTCTGGAATGGTCCAAAGCGCAAAAAAACAATGGGTTTCGTTGTTCTTGGATTACTGATTGCGGGCTACGCTGTTCTCGAATATGTATTCACCCAGATACCGGTTTCGACCTGGGTGGCATCGGTTGTAGTAAAAGGCGTGGGTACGTATTTCTGGGTGGCTATGTTCCGGCTAACCCAACACAAATTTGCCCGTTACGCTCTGATGTGTATCCTGGCAAGTGGGCTCGGGAATTTGTTGAGTTATTTCTACAGTCCGTACCAGATTCTGGAATTCATATATTTTGAAGGATCACATGAACTTTACGATGGTGGCGTGTTGAACATTGCCGACATTTATTTCAATATTGGAATGGCAGGTCTGATTGGTTTTGGTGTATTCCTGGTGTTCAACCGCGTAACAGGAAACCATAAAAAACCTACTGTACCAATAAAAGCAGAGGAGTAATCCGGAACCGGAGAAGATTAGACAACAATTAAGAACCCTGAAGTGACGGTGACTTACTTCTGGTGAAGGCAAAGGTTGTTTCCGTCCAGGTCTTTAAGCCAGGCGAATTTCCCCCAGGGCGTTTCATCCACTTTTCCGACCTCAATTCCTTTGCTTTCCAGTTCGATGATCTTGCCATCGATGTCATCTGTTTCACAAATCAATCCTTGAAAACCAGCCAGCGAAATCGTGGTGTTGCTTCCGGGCAAACCCATTTGAATCCAGGATTCACCGTGCGGGTCCTTAGCCTCGATGATGATCTGAAAACCAAGTTTCAAATAAAACTCTTTGGCCTTTTGCCGGTCAGCCACCGGCATCATGATGATTTCAACGGATTTCATTCTTATTGTCTGATTAAGATTTGGCTCAAAACTAGCCAGACGAAATGACTTCCATATCGGGTAGAAGCGACAAATTTCAACGTCGCTTGCGACAGATTGAAATCGATTCTCAACACAAACTAACCCGGTACCCGATTGTCACTCGTCCCCAAAAAATCATACTCTTCACTCTCAACCCTTAATTCATAACTCTTAATTCTTCACTTTTAATTTTTCTAAGTTTGCAACGCTCCAACGGACGGAGCGATTGAATTCAAAACTGCCGGATTTGCTGAATCTCAGAACTGTACAGGTCACCCGTTATGTGACACCCCTCCGCGAAGGCGGATCGCTGCCCGCTCTGGCCGAGGCCGACGATTCGTTTTTGTATGTGCTCAAATTCCGGGGAGCCGGACAAGGCGTGAAAGCTCTGATCGCCGAACTCATCGGGGGAGAAATCGCCCGGACTCTGGGTTTTCGGATTCCGGAACTGGTTTTTGCGGAACTGGATGCCGCATTCGGACGCACCGAAGCCGACGAAGAAATCCAGGACCTCCTCAAATTCAGCACTGGTCTCAATCTGGCTCTTCATTATCTGTCGGGCTCCATCACCTACGATCCTGCGGTCACTCGTCCCGATCCAAAACTCGCTTCGCAAATTGTGTGGCTGGATGGCTTTTTGACCAATATAGACCGGACAGCCCGCAACACCAATATGCTCATGTGGCATAAAGAACTCTGGCTGATCGACCACGGCGCTTCCCTCTATTTCCATCATTCCTGGGACAATTGGGAAGAACAGGCGTCCCGTCCGTTTGCGGGCATTAAAGATCATGTGTTGCTGAAGTGGGCCACCGAACTGGAACAAGTGAACACTGAATTTTCTATGCTGCTGACTCCGGAAAAGATCGGGCAGATTGTCGCTTCCATTCCGGACGACTGGTTGCAGGCGGGAGCGTTTCCCGGCACACCGGATGAAACCCGGGACGTGTACCGTCGCTTTCTGGAGATCCGCCTTTCCTCATCGTTGAACTTTGTAAACGCTGCCGAAGATGCCCGCAAAGTCAGTTTTTGAGTACGCCGTCGTTCGGGTTGTTCCGAAAGTGGAGAGGGAAGAATTCCTCAATGTGGGCATCATTTTGTTCTGCAAAGAGCTGCGGTTTCTGGATATGGTGTTCGAACTGGACGCCGTCCGTTTGCAGGCATTGTCACCAGCAGCCGATGCCGAAGAATTGCGGGCCAATCTGGCTTCCTATGAAAAGATTGCCAAAGGAAACCCGGATGCCGGCCCGATTGCGCAACTGGATGTGGCTTCGCGTTTTCGCTGGCTGACGGCGACCCGGAGTACCCAGATTCAATCGTCGAAAGTGCATCCCGGGTTGTGTGCGGGCGATCCGAAACAGACGTTGATGAGGTTGTTTGAACAGTTGGTGGGCCCCTAACCTCCCGATGTAAAATCGGGACAGGC
>DAIOVD010000039.1:0-27216 GCA_036759185.1 Catalimonadaceae bacterium
GGTTTGTGTATTCCATCACGACACCATCTTGTCCGAATCCATCGACCGATACAGTCCGCGTAAGAGTTAACTCTGCGGAAACGGCACAAGCAGGACCCGACCAGGTGATATTTACACCGGCAACCAGTATGGCCGCATCCAACCCGACAGGTACCTGGACAAGAATTGCCGGTTCCGGAACCATTGCCAATTCAACCAATCCGGCAACATCAGTTACAGGACTTGGATTGGGCAATAATGTATTCATTTGGACATTTAACGTCGCACCTTGTCCGGTTTCAACCGACACAGTGGTGATTACCCGAAATTCTTCTCCGGATGTTTGCCAGAATGTAAGCATCACAGCCCAGCACATTGGTGGGGCAGATGCAGAAATTTCATTGAATTCCCCTGTAAACGTTGCGTTTATCAATTATAAAATCTCGTTTGGCGATGCAAAATTCGCTTCCGGTGATGGTGGAGAATTTACAGGAAACCATACGTATTCCAGTCCCGGTATGTTCAATGTTTGTGCAAGGGTGTTCTATATGAATGCGTTGGATCGGCTTGATAGCTGTGACGTTTGTGATACGGTTCAGATCCCGGCCCCTGTGTCTCCATGTGTAAACCCGACCGTAACAGCTTCTCATACTTCCGGACTTCAGGCGTCTATCGACCTGAATTCTTCCGACGATGTATTCGACCACTACCGTGTTGATTTTGGTGATGGCACCACGACCAGCAATACAGGCAGCAGTGCCGTTTTAACTCACACCTATCCGGGAGCCGGAACGTTCAGAGTGTGTGTCCGCTTCTATTATACGGATGATTTCCAGCGATCTGACAGTTGCGAAAAATGCGATACCGTCAATATACCGGTGCCTTTCAACCCTTGCGACGATTTCAAGGTGACCAATTTATCAACTACGAAAACCGACGTTTTTGAGCCCCTTTCCATGAGAGGATATCTGTATGAATTGTCTGACAGTGTTTCTTTTACCACTGGCAGTATTCAGAAAATCACCATGAGGGTCTTTAATGCCGTAACCAATGAGAATGAACTGGAAGGAAGCCTCATACCCGGAACCGGAACAAGTTTCAGTAGTTTCAACTTAACAATACCTCCCGGTGATAAGCGCATTTGTTACACTGGCTATTTTGGGAGAGGTAACGGGACAGACAGTTGCACTGTCTGCTATTTGAAAAACCTTCCTGCTCCTGATTTCTGCGAATTTTTCGATTTGAAAATCCGTCAGGTTTGCCGGAATACTGTTGATTGGAGAGTCTTGTTTTCTGCTCAGGCACCTCCCGATTCCGTCCTGATTGATTTTGGTGATGATCAGACCTATCAGACAGTTCTGAACGGTGATTCCGGCACCCATACGTATGCAACACCTGGTCTATATAAAATCTGTGCTTATGGATTGGATCCTGCCGGCAGCTTGTTTGTTCCAACAGATTCTGATTGCAAAATATGCCGGAATGTGGTGATCGATGCTTTACCAGATGCGGGTCCCGATCAGATCATTTGTGAAAACAATTACAACCAAACTGGTTCGGCTATTCCAACCGGATATCAGGCCCGCTGGGAAACAGTGAATGGATCGGCAACTCTGGACAATTCTGTTCCTGAAAATCTGGCAGCATCAGGACTTACTGCTGGCGAAAACACTTTCCGATATGTATTTTACACTGCCAATCAATCGTGTCCGGAAGAATCCGATACAATGGTTGTAACCAGAGCGATTCCGGTCGTAGCCAACGCAGGTCCGGATCAATCCATCATTGTTTCTTCAACCAATCTGGCAGCAGAAAATCCGACTGGATTGTGGACCAAAATTTCAGGTAGTGGTGTTGTGACCAATCCTTCCGATCCTGAATCGGCAGTAACTGGTCTTGGAACTGGCGACAATCGATTTGTCTGGACCGTTTCTCAATCTCCATGTCCTTCGAGCTCAGACACTGTTACCATTACTGTGTCACCTGTTCAAAATGTATGTCAGGGAATTACACTGGTAGCGCAATCAACTGGAGGGGCCAATGCCTCAATCACATTGACAAGTCCGGTAAACAGTTCATTTATTTCCAACCAGATTGCCTATGGCGATGGAATTTTCAATGGTGGGAATGGCGGAGATTTCAATGGAACACATGCTTACCCGGCACCGGGTCTTTACAATGTATGTGCTAAATTGTACTACATCAATTCCATCCAGCAGCTTGACAGTTGCGAAATTTGCGATACCGTCCGTATTCCGGAAATTGTACGGCCATGTTCAAGCCTGACGATCAATGCTTCTCATTTCGGGGGGATGAACGCAGGAGTTGATTTATTTTCATTGAATCCAGGCTTCACCATGCATGTGGTTTCGTTTGGTGACGGAGCGCTGTCACCGGTTGGCATTGGTGGTTCCGGGATTTATTCTCACACTTACGATGCGCCAGGAATTTACAACGTGTGCGCCAAAGTATATTTTAACGATGCCTTCCAGCGGAAAGACAGTTGTGAAATATGCGACACAGTGAACATTCCTGAACCGTTCAATCCTTGCGATTCATTCAAGGTGACCCGAATTTCAACCACAAAAACCGATGTATTTGAACCGGATTCCTTAAGGGGATATTGGTATTCTCTTTCCGACAATGTTTCGTTTGTTGCCGGTAGCATCAATAAAGTGACCATGCGGGTTTTCGATGCTGTGACCAATGAAAACCAGCTCGAAGGAAATCTGATTCCCGGAAGTGGCGCAACATTCAGCAACTTTAATCTCACCATACCTCCTGGCAAAAAACGTGTTTGTTACACTGGCTATTTCCTGAACGGACAGGTGCCAGACAGCTGCACAATCTGTTACACAGACTCTCTTCCTTTCCCGCCTGTATGCGATTTCTTCAGCATCGATGTGAAGCCAATCTGCCGGAATACCGCTCAGTTTAAAGTGCACTTTTCAGGACAATCCGGTTTTGATTCGGTTTGGGTGCTCGTCAATGATGTACCAGTTGTCCGGATTCCTGCCTCCGGTGATTCCGTTTTCTATACCTTCCCGGCATCTGGCAAATACAAAATCTGCGCCATCGGTCTGAAAGAATCGTTGGATGGATTGAGAAACATACCAATAGCCCTGGATCTTCCCGGACCAGCCTGCCGGATTTGTGATAGTCTGGATATTGCCCCCGGACCAGATGCAGGATTGGATGATACCATCTGTGCTTCTGTCTATGACCGAAATGGGTTTGGCATTCCGGATGGTTATCTGGCTGAATGGTCAGTTGCCTCTGGAGGAGCCACTCTAGATCTGACGGAACCTTTTAATCTGAGAGCAAGCAATTTAGCTGCAGGTGAAAACAAATTTGTGTACCGCTTCTTCAAGGCAGACCAATCTTGTCCGGAAGAAACTGACACTGTCTCCATCTGGCGGGTTCTACCATTGATGGCAGATGCTGGCAGCGACCAATCCGTGAATGCGGCATCTGCAACTCTGGCTGCCGGAAATCCAGAGGGTAACTGGACGGTGCTTTTAGGTGGCGCAACTGTAACCAATCCTTCAAATCCAGGTTCTGGTGTCACAAATCTGGCAATGGGGCCCAATATTCTGGTTTGGACTGTGACGTCAAATCCTTGCGACCCGTCCACCGACACCGTCATTATTATACGGGTAAATGCATGCACCAGCCTTTCTCTGACGGCCTCTCATACCAAAGGTTTCTTCTCCAAAGTGAAGCCTGAATGGCCAACCGGAGGACCATTCTTTTCCTTAAAAGTAAATTTCGGAGACGGTTCCGAATCGTCAGAAATGACGTCAACCGACTCCTTGACCCACCTATATTCAAGTCAGGGAATCTATACCGTTTGCGGAAGGTTCCTGTATTTCAATACCGCACAGCAACTGGATAGCTGCCTCATCTGCGATACCGTCAATATTCCGGAGTTTGTTTCGCCTTGCGACTCATTCGGAGTGGATGTGGCTGTAATTAAGTCCGTTGTAGGTGTGAATCCTGATGAAACCCAGGGATGGTATTATGACTATGCGGTGGATCTGTCCAACACTTCCCGTTTCAGCACCACCAAATTCCGGTTTGATGACGGACCTCTTCTGGATGTTGCCAACTACGGCATCGCCAACACAGCCTTTACTTACATCCAGACACCAAGCGATTCTCTCAGGAAGCTCTGCGTGATTGGCTATTTCGAAGGACCGGATGGCAAGACAGATAGCTGTGTAGTGTGTCAGGATTTTAGTAATCCATTCCCGCCGGTTTGCGATTTCTTAACAGTCAATCTTGCACCGGTTTGCCGGAACACGGCTGATGTGAAAGTTCAGTTCTCTGAACAATCGCGTTTTGATTCTGTTTGGGTTGCGATCAATGAAGACAGTCTGATCCACATTCCGGCATCCGGAGATTCCATTCGTCTGACGTTTTCGAAACCAGGCAAATACCGGATCTGTGCGGTGGCAAATGGAGCTGAAGGACGTCCTCTGAATCTTGATCTGCCCGGATTTACCTGTTCTGTATGTGACAGTCTGAATGTACTGCCAGCACCGGATGCAGGAAATGACACCACAATTTGTGGTTCTGACTTCTCCCGTAATGGCAAAGAAGTACCGTCAGGGTATACAGGCGGATGGTTGGTTACCCAGGGATCAGGTACTGTTTCAGGATTCTCCGACAACAACCTTTCGGCTACAAATCTGTCGCCGGGATTGAACCAGTTTGTGTATCGGTTCTTCTCACAAACCTGCGTAACCGAAACGGATACGGTAAATGTCTTCCGTGAATCCGGAGAGATTGCGGATGCAGGTCCAGACCAGACGATTTGTTCTGATTCAACTCAAATGGCGGCCAATATGCCTTCCGGTTCCCATACCGGTCATTGGACCATTGTTCAGGGAACTGGCTCATTTGAAGACGCCAACTCTCCTGTTTCTCAGGTTTCCGGATTATCTGTTGGACTGAATAAATTCCGATGGATCATATCCAATGGGGTTTGTCCAGCCGACTCCAATGAAGTGGAAATCAACAGACTGACTCCTTCTGTTGCCAATGCTGGCCTGGATAAAACAATTTGTAGTGATTCGACATCTCTTGAGGCTTCAGGTACATCAGGTACAGGTTTCTGGACGCTTGTTTCCGGAAACGGTGTCCTTAACGACAATCAGAATCCTCAATCTCCTGTCTCTCAACTCAATGTGGGTCCGAATATATTTGTTTGGACTACTATCTCCCAGATTTGTCCGGTCGACACCGATCATGTAACTATCACATTTGCTCCACCGATTAAAGCCTTTGGTGGGTTTGACGACACGGTTTATGTGAATCAGGATACACTGAATGGAAATGATCCGGGAATTGGCTCTTCAAAATGGAGCAGAATATCAGGTGCGAGTCAGGTTCTGACCCCATTCAATCCGGTAACCGTTGTAACGGATCTCAGTCTGGGATTGAATGAATTTGTGTACACCGTCCGCAACCCGATCTGCCAGACGGAAGACAAAGCGGCCAACGCCGATTCCGTAACCTCTGATACCGTTCGCATTTACTATTTCATCCCGGTTCAGGCGAATGCCGGAAGTGACACGAGCATTTGCTCTTCAACACCATTCCAGTTGTATGGCAATCTGCCTGGCCAAGGATCGGGACAATGGACCCTTCTCGAAGGAAGTGGAATTATCACAGATCCTGCTAATCCGGCTTCAACCTTTACCAATCCGGGAAGCGGAACAAACCGATTGGTCTGGTCTGTGACAACACCGGGACTGGATGCGAGTACCGACACCATAACGGTTCTGGTTTCCTTACCAGCCACACAGGCCAGTGCCGGGTCGGATAAAGCGATTTGTGAGACGTTCCTGAATATGGAAGGAAATACGCCAACAAGCGGAACAGGTACCTGGAATGTAATCACAGGAACCGGAACTGTTTCCAACACCAGTGACCCGTCAACCGGAGTGTCGAATCTTTCATTTGGACTGAACCAGCTGAGCTGGACTATTTCAAACGGTGTTTGTCCAGCTACATCTGATTCTGTTTACATCGTTGTGAGTCCCCCACTCTCATCTGAAGCAGGGATTGATCAAACCATTTGCGGCGATACCATCACTTTGCATGGCTCACCTGTTCCATTCGGTGCAACCGGAGAATGGAAAGTAGCAGCCGGAGCCGGAACATTTTCCGATCCGAATTCTGCAACCACTCTTGTCTCCGGACTGGCAACTGGTGTTAATTCATTCCACTGGGTATTGAAAAACGGTGTTTGTCCTTCTGATTCTGATTTTGTGGCGATTACATCCTTGGCATCGCCTTCAGTGGCAGTGGCGGGAGATGATCAGACAATTTGCGGATCGACAGGAACTTTATCAGCTCAGCCAGCAATAACAGGAACGGGCTCCTGGTCTGTGATTTCCGGAACAGCAATCATCGAATTCCCGGATCAGTCCAGCTCACCATTTGCAAGTTTGGGAACCGGAACAAACCAATTGGTATGGACCATTTCAAATGCACCATGTGCATCTACATCTGATACAGTTTTGATCACCGGAAGTGAAATGCCAGTGGCCAATGCAGGACAAAATGCAAACGCTTGTAGTGATACAGCAACACTTCAAGCAGTTGTTTCCGTTGGTCAAAGTGGTACCTGGACCAGCATTTTAGGTACAGGAACCATCAACACACCTGGAAGTGCCACAACAACCGTAAGCGGTATCACAACGAAAATCAACCGGTTTGTCTGGACAATCATATCAGGTGCCTGTACAGCAACAGATACAGTGACCATAACCAATCAATTTAATCCATTGGCATTCGGACCAGACAAAGTGATTTGCGAGGATTCAATCCTGGTACTGGATGCCGGAAGCGGATTTAATTCGTATCTCTGGAACGATGGAAGTGTAACGCAGACAATATCAGTCGATACGTCGGGCACATTTTCTGTCAGCATTCAGACTCCGCAGGGCTGCTCTTTCAGTGATACAGTAACGGTAATTGAAACAATATGCACCGATGTTGATCCGCTTCTGACAAGCAAACTGAACTGGAGTCTGTATCCAAATCCGAGTCAGGGTAAACTGATGATGCGACTGGACAATGCCATTCCTGGTGCTGCCCGGTTGAAATTGTACAGCAACCTTGGAGTGTTGGTATTTGAAGATCCCGCATTTGGCATCAGAAATGGAATCGAAATGCAGGTTCAGTTGCCGACACTTCCGGACGGAGTGTATTACCTTGAACTGAGTGGAACAGGATACCGTCTGAAAGAAAAACTGGTGATCCGGAAATAACGGCAGACCCTTCAGCTTTAAAAGCGGATGAAAGGAAACCCTGGTTTCAGTTCATCCGCTTTTTTTTGATATCCCAAATTGCGAATTGCGCATCAGGTAAACCTGAATGGACAATTCCCTTGAGCAAATTCACAAAACCAGAGGATGCGAAAGAAATCAGCTGACGTTGTTTTCAGAACGCAGCCATAGAATATTTCCTTTCCTGAGAACAAAATGGATCCGGAGTATTGATTACATTCAACAATTATTCGGCTGAAATTCTGCAACTTGCGGCAATGAAATTTCGTGTTAAACTTCCCGTCATTTTCGTTCTGATTGGGATCCTCACCATATTAAGTTCATCGGCACAACCCTTCGATACGCTACGGGTAATGAGCTACAATCTAACCAATTACGGCAACACGATTGATGCCTGCACCAACACAACAAATGGACCGGCGCTGAAAAATCCGGAATTCAAGAACATTATGAAGTATGTGATGCCCGACATTCTGGGTGTTTGTGAAATGAATACCAATCCGGCGTTTGCAAACAATTTCCTTAACAATGTTCTCAACACAGATGGCATTACATACTACAAGAAATCGAATCAGCAGGTAGAACCGGCCGGAACACTGACCAGTATTCTGTACTACAATTCCGACAAACTGGTTTTGAATAAACAGTCCTATGCCAGTACTTCCCCAAGACTGACTCATCATTATCGCCTTTATCTCAAAACAGATCAGTTGGCAAACGGCGATACCGTCTGGATCAATGTTCTGGCCGGCCACCTGAAAGCTGGAAATACAGCTGCTGATGCCACTGAGAGAGGAAATGCTGCCACCACCATTCGCAATTTCCTGAATGGCTTCAACAGAAAAGAAAACTGCCTTATCATGGGCGATTTCAATACCTACCGCAGTTCGGAAGCTGCCTACCAGAATCTGACTGCGGCCGGAACTAAACCTGCTTATCAGTTTCAGGATCCCGTAAATCGTGTTGGAAGCTGGACCACCAATTCGGCCTATTCTGATGTACATACCCAATGTCCCAGTCTGAACTACAATTCAGGTTGTTACAGTGGAGGAGGCCTTGACGATCGTTTCGATTTCATTCTCATGAACCGGCATATGCTCAATGATTCTGCGGGATTGAAATACATCACAGGCACTTACAAAGCCCTGGGAAATGACGGGTCACATTACAATAAAAGTATCACCGACAGCCCCACAAACAATTCGGCTCCTTCTGCTGTATTGCAGTCACTTTACAAAGGGTCCGACCACTTGCCGGTCGTTGCCCGATTGCGGGTTGCCGGCTCTTTCACAACAGCAACCAGATCCATCCGGAAAACACAACAGTTTGACATGGAAGTCAGCGGAAACCAGTTACTTGTTCAAGGTGTGGAAGATGGCCACAGGTCCCACCTTTTGTTCACAGATGTCAATGGAAAAGTGCTCTGGGAAGGGGATCAAACAATTATCGGTTCACACCTTGAGATACCTTCCGAGGTGAGAACCGGTGGTCTTGTATTTGTCAAATGTTCAACCGATAACCATTTTTTTTCAAGTCTTAAATTTCTCAGAATCAAATACTGAGAGTGGAAGAATAAAAAAATCAGGTCCAATCTGTACCTGTAAACTGATGATAATCGTACCAATCTTCGTCCGGAATCATTTCTGATAAAGGACAACTTCTGTTTTTTGCCTTTTATTGATTTACTAAATCCTCTTATTTTATGATTCAACCAAATACTTTCAGGAAAACCACCCGGCAGGCATTCATGCTGCTGATGGCTGTTTCCCAGACATTTTCGCTGCTGGCCCAGAGCCCAAAGCGAAAGCAATTCATTGAAACCAACGGTCCGGTGCAAACCATCAAACAGGATGGCAACATCCTCTATATGGGAGGAAGCTTTACCGGAGCAGGTTACAAAACCGGTCGGGCCGCATTGATGTCAACCAGCAATGATTTTCCGAATGCCAGCTTTCCAAGGATCAACGGCACCGTGAATGCCATCATTTCGGACAATAACAATGGCTGGTTCATCGGTGGTAATTTCTCCAAAGTGGGAACAACCACAGTGGCAAATCTTGTCCACATTCTGGCAGACAAAACGGTGGATCCAAATTTTCTTCCCAACCCCAACAGCACTGTGCAATCACTAACGCTGGCAGGTGGAAAACTCTATGTAGGAGGTAGTTTTACCAACATCGGAAGCAATGCATACAAAAGACTGGCAGCCCTTGATCCAGCATCCGGTGTTCCGACTGACTGGAATCCCGGAGTGGACAACACCATTTACTCTATAGATGTCAATGGAAATGTGGTCACAATCGGTGGCTCGTTTTCTAAGATTGGCGACAAAGACGTTTCCTACTATGCCAAAATTGATGGCACTACCGGAAATGTCCTTCCTGCCATCACGTTCAATAGTTACATTTATTCTCTTCGCCGCAACAATGGTGCCCTGTATGCAGGTGGAAGTTTTACGAGCGGAGGGTTTCAAACGGGCAAAATCGCACATTTCTCTGGCACAAATGATCAGCCTACTTTCACCTTTCCAAGGGTAACCGGAGCCATCAATGCTATTATTGATGACGGTGCCGGTGGATGGTATATCGGAGGAAGCTTTTATCAGGTTGGAGGAATAAATAAGCAAAGGCTTGCCCACATATTACCGGATTATTCCGTAGACGCCAACTTTAGTCCAGAGCCAAACAGTACAGTTCAATGCCTTCTGAAATCCGGAAACAAACTGTATGTCGGTGGTTCATTTACCAACATTGCCGGATCTGTGGCTAACAGGCTTGTGGCGATTGACCTCACTTCAGGAAACCTTGTAGATTGGTTCCCCAATCCGGATCAGACGGTTTATGACATTGCCATTGTGAATGGTAGTCTCTACGCTGGTGGAAGTTTCTCAAAAATTGGAGATGAGAAACAGGCCTACTTCGCAAAAATTAATATGACATCGGGTTTAGCAGACCCATGTATTTCAGTTGGAGGAACTGTGTACGACCTGGAACCAGAAGCCAATAATGTGATGATAGGAGGAAGCTTTTCAAACTCAGGATACGACAATTCCAGTATCGCTTCCTTTGTTCCTTCCAGTGATTTCCCTATTTACAATTTTCCAACTGCATCAGGTGCCATCAATACCATTGTTCCGGATGGATCTGGTGGATGGTACGTTGGTGGTTCGTTTTACAACATTGGCGGAACAACCTTTAGTCGCCTGGCTCACATCAAATCAGATCTGACTGTCGATGCGGACTTCAATCCCAATCCCAACAGCACGGTGAATATCCTGGTTAAAGACGGGGCCAATTTGTTTGTTGGCGGATCTTTTACACAAATCGGGGGCAATACCATCAACCGTCTGGCTTCGATCAACGCCACAACAGGAGCATTAAACGCCGGTTTCGATGTGGCTCCGAACAGCACCGTGAATGATTTGTTAGTTGATGGCAACAACCTGTACATAGGTGGATCGTTCACTCAATTAGGCTCCACAACACGCAATTACCTGGGCAAGGTGAATAAAACAACAGGAGCAATTGACACCTGGAATCCAAACCCGAACGGGACAATTTACGTGCTGAAACAAAATAGTACGACCCTGTTTGTAGGTGGATCATTCAGCAACATTGCGACACAATCGAAAAACTACCTGGTGAGTTTTGACAAAACTACAGGCAACCTCAACACCTGGAATCCGGCTCCCAACAGTTCCGTGTATTCTATTGTTCTGAAAGGAAACCGAATGTATGTAGGTGGGAACTTCAGTACCATTTCCGGACAACCACGCGACAGGCTTGCCCTCATCAATACATTCAATAATAATATTGCCTCCACAACATGGAAACCTAATCCCAATGGTGCAGTCAACACGCTTGTCATTTTGAATGAAAGTTTGTACGCCGGAGGAGATTTCACTTTGATGGGCGGACAGACGAGAAACTATCTTGCCAGACTGGACACCGGAGGTGCAGCAGCTCTGAACAGCTGGAACCCAATGGTAAGCTCATCTGTCAATGCATTGAGCACCTCAGGAAATTCGGTGATTGTGGGAGGAAATTTTCAATACGTAAAGTTTGACACAAAGAATTACCTGATATCGTACAACACCAGCACAGGACTTGTGAACACCTGGGATTCAAAAAGTAACAGCAGCATTTATTCTGTAAAAGTGAATGGGCAGACTGTTTACGCAGGAGGAAACTTTAGCAATATTGGAAACCAGACAAGAAACCGTTTGGCCGCTTTGAGCCTGACCACCGGAAATGCCAGTACCTGGAATCCAAATATGAATGGTGCGGTAAATTCAATCTCTTTCAGAGACACCCTGATTTATTTGGGAGGAGATTTTACAACAGTAGGCAACTCAAATCGTCCAAGAGCTTATGCCTGTGCCATCAACACCGCAAACGGAAACCTGAATCCATGGAATCCGACATTCAATACCAGCGTGAATGCAATTCTGGCTACTTCTTCCAATGTTGTGGCGGGGGGAAGTTTTGAATATGCAAAATTTGAGAATCGTGGATATGGAGCTGTAATTCCGGATGCAACCGGGTTAATCGGCACCTGGGATGCAAAGGCCAATTCTACCATCTATGATATGTCGTTTTCAGGCACCACCTTATATCTGGGAGGGAATTTTACGACAATCAATGGACAGACCCGGAACCGTGCGGCTGCGTACAACACAACCAACAACACACTATTGAACTGGAATCCAAATCTGGATGGAAGTGTAAACTGGATTTCCGGTGATGCAGGTTCGGTATTAGTAGGGGGTGATTTTTCCAATGTGGGCACAGCTTCCCGGAAATATGCTGCCGAGCTCAATACTACAACCGGAGCCGCAACTACATGGAATCCACAATTGAACAACTCAACCTATGTTGGCTTAAAACGAGGCACTGAAATTACTCTTGGGGGAGTATTTGACTGGTCGAAATACGAAAGCAGAAGCTACATTCTTGCATATGACATTACCACACGACTCATCACTTCATGGAACCCGTCTGCCAACAGTACTGTAAATCAGATCCTCCCCTATTCAAACGGGAATGTGATTGTTACGGGAAGCTTTACCAACATCGGCAACCAAACCCGGAACCGTATCGCACAGGTTACGAAGACAAATGGAAGTGCAACAACCTGGAATCCAAACGTTAACGGACAGGTGTATGCCCTAACAGAAAATGCAGGAATTCTCTACATCGGTGGATCCTTTACATCCGTGAACAACACCAACCGCAATAATGTAGCGGCATTGAACCTCACAGATAACTCGCCAATGCCATGGAATCCGGATGCGAGTAATTATGTAAATGTGCTTCTGTACAACAACAACAAAGTATTTGCCGGTGGCGCTTTCACGACAATTGGTGGGCAAACCAGACGGTACTTTGCTGCACTGGATGCCGGTTCAGGAGTTGCCAACAGCTGGAACCCTGACTTTAACAGTACGGTCAATGATATGTATATCAACAACAATGAGTTGTTCATTGGAGGAAACTTCAGCACTGCCAATAACAATGCTATTCAAAGGCAGCGTCTCGCTTCTCTGCAACTTTCAGACGGGGCTTTGACAAACTGGGATCCCGCCATCAGTGGGTCGGTATCGGCGGTGTTTGGAAAATATAATCTCACATTTTTAGGGGGAAATTTCTCTACCGCTGCTGGTCAGACTTTGCAGAATTTTGCTGTGATCAATAGTCAGGGAATCTGTTCTGCATGGTATCCTTCATTCAACAGTACAACCAATACAATGGTTCTTCAGGATTCCATCCTGTATATTGGAGGTAATTTCTATACCTATGACAATGAAGATGCCTATTACCTCACAACCATTGTGTACCCATGGTCTGCATTTGTTGTTTCCAATAAAGATCTGATTCAAACAGCTTCCGGAATTGAATTGTATCCAAATCCAGGAAACGGAGAATTCAACATCCGAATCCCGGCTGCCTGGGCTCATAATAATGTAAAACTTGTCATCCGTGATTTGCAGGGCAGAGACACCGGTTCTCCGGTTGTGTCCTTTTCTGATGAAGGTCTGGCGAATGTGAAATCGTCACTTCAATCCGGAATTTATCTGGTTGAAATTTCATCTGGTTCTGAAAGACGTTTTCAGAAAATCGTGGTTGAATAACAGACGATAAAATCCCAAAAAAGGCTGTTCATGAAAATGAACAGCCTTTTTCTATTCCAGGACCACCAGATGATCGGAGCTTGCAGTCAACTCACAATTACCATTTACTCCAATATCCGACAGGATTCCTTCTGAAATCAATGATTGATTGCGGGCATTCAGCCAAAGACAAAATGTGGTGGAATCCTGCTCCCATTTCCGTATCAGTTCAAACAATCCGAGACTGACATTGCCTTCCTGATTTACAAAAATGGATTGCGGTGGTATATGAATCCATCCTGTTGTATCTGTTATGGCATCGTTGCTGACCACCAGGTTTTTAGAAGGAAGAATATTCTGCCATCCAAGCAAACGGGCTGTTATTGCTTTGCGGGGCTGAAATCCGGATTCCGTCCTTTTCATTTTCTCCCGAATCTTTCCGGAAACCAGAGTCCAGATTTCATCTGCCAGCCATTTGGCATCTTCACCATTATGGCTCACCACAATAAATCCAACCTGTTTTTCCTGCATAGCCCTCAGAAGGATCGGATAAAACAACAACCGGTTCTCAGAATCAAGATCTGAAAATGGTTCATCAAGAAGAATCAGCTCTGTATCCAGAACCAGGGCCTGGGCGAGGGCAACCCGTCTCTTTTCACCCCCACTGAGATTTCCAGTCTTTTGAGACAGCAGTTCCTTTAAATGACAGAGCCGGATCATTTCCTTCAGTTTCTTTAGCCGAAGCGCCTCCGGCAAATGACGAACTGTTTTGAGCAACTCCTCTTCTACCCTCAAAAAGGGACTGAGGTCGGGATTCTGCTTCACCATTGCAATCTCATGAAAACCAGGAATGAGACGATCACTGACAGGCATCAATCCCTTCCCTTTCCAGAAAATTCGTGCATCCGGAACCGAAACATGCCCTCCCAGAAAAGAAAGGAGGCTTGATTTACCAGCACCATTCCGTCCCAGTACAAACACGGCCGTTCCCCGGTTCACAGAGAGATTTCTAATTTCCAAAACCTTGCGGCTCATACCTGGAACTGAATATGAAATATTTTCAGCCCGAAGAAGTTCAATGTTTTTTTCCAAGAGTTGCCTTTGGTTTTGTAATCTTGTCTCGCAAACAAACAAAGGACAATTTTGGTTTAATCGCAATGTATAAAGGCATCCTTCACACGCACACTCTTGTCGTCACACTTTTCCTTCTTCTTTATATTGTCAAGACAATTTTGCTGGTTACAGGCAAAGAGGCAGCACTCAAAAAAGTTACAGACAGCACCAAATGGTTTGAGCGAATCATCAGTGTTTTATTCCTGGGAACCGGGATTTACCTATACCTGAATTCAGGCAATATTACATGGATGGTTCATTTGAAAATCCTTTTGGTTTTTGCTTCTATCCCTTTGGCAATAATTGGTTTCAAAAAACAAAAACCGGCACTCGCCATTCTTTCCGTCCTGTTTCTGATAGCTTCATATGGACTGGCAGAAATGAACAAAAAACAGATTCTCAAAGTTCCGGCTCCGAAAATCGAAGCCAACCAATCGCAGGCAGAAGTTGGGAAACAACTATATGTTGCGTATTGCCAGGTTTGCCATGGAGAAAACGGTGATGCTGGTCTTTCTGGTGCTAAAAATCTGATCACGTCCACATTGACCCCTTCAGAAAAACTGGACATCATCCGTCTTGGCAAAGGAAACATGCCGGCATTTGCCGCTTCCCTTCCTGATGACCAGATTTTGGCCATTCTGGATTACACCAACACTTTCAAAGCGAAGTAAGAATGGGTGGTAACCCGTTCAGATGGGGAATTCTGGGTCCGGGAAGGATCGCCAATAAATTTGCGGTTAGCCTTCCTTTTTCTAAGAATGGCATTCTCGCAGGAGTGGCCAGCCGTGACATTTCCAGAGCCAGTGAGTTTGGCGAAAGATTTGGTACGCCCATCATATATGGCTCTTATGAAGAAATGATCAGATCAGGAGAAATCGATGCTGTGTATGTCTCCACACCTCATGCCTTTCATTTCGAACATTCAGAACTTTGCTTACGGCACTCAATTCCAGTTTTATGTGAAAAGCCGTTAACCATGAATCCGGAACTGACAAAGCAGCTCACCGAAATCTCAAAAGCACAAAATACATTTCTTATGGAGGGAATGTGGACTGCCTTTCTTCCCCATTTTTTGCAGTGTCAGAAATGGATAGATGAAGGACAAATTGGGGAGGTGGTGCATGTACAGGCAGATTTTGGATACAAGGCAGACTTCAATCCAACTGATCGGAAATACAACCCGGCACTTGGAGGAAGTGTAACAAAGGATGTTGGAATTTATCCTCTCACCCTTTTCTATAAAATCCTCGGACTTCCCAAATCATTGCAGACCCTGGGAAGTCGTGCCACAACTGGCATTGATGAACATGTGGTCTTTCAGGGAATCAATTCAAACCAGGCTACATTTCAGGGAATGGTCAGTTTTCGGGCACAGTCAGACGTCGAAGCCACGATTATCGGAACAGAAGGGAAAATCAAAATAAGCAGCCAGTGGCTCAGGCCTGTTTCAGCTGCTTTGATATGTCAGGAAAAGACAGTGGTTTTTGAGAAAAAAGTGGGCGGATTGGGATTCCAGTTTGAAGCAGATGAGGTAGAAAAATGTGTTCGAAATGGTGAAACTGAATCAAAAATCTGGTCACATGAAGACAGCAGACGAATTTCAGAACTGGTTGCTCAGGTGGAAGACGTGTGATCCTGTAAATAGAATCAGAAGCAATCCGCCAGTTTCTTACCAATTTCCGTATTTTTGCAAATCCTAACCATACATCATTGGAAACGAAACCGCTACGGATTGCCATTCTGTCTATGTATAATAATGTTCCCAATCAGGGAATGCGCTCGATAAAAGCAATTTTGGACAGAGAAAGTGGCAAGCATCATGGAGTTCAGTTTGAATATACAGTATTCGAAACCCGCTACCTGAACGAGCACCCCGATCTTGATCAGTTTGATGTATTCATTTGTACGGGTGGCCCTGGTGATCCGTTTGATGGAATTGGAATGGAATGGGAGGCCAATTATTTCAGGATGCTGGACGAGATTCAGGCAATCAATCAATCGGCAGAAACCAGTAAAAAATACGTTTTCTCCATTTGCCATTCATTCCAGTTGATGTGTCGCTATTTCAATATTGCCACAGTGAACCGGAGACTGAAAACTTCGTTTGGCGTATTTCCCTGTCATTTTACGGAAGAAGGTGCCACAGAACCTGTTTTTTCAGGACTTCTGGATCCCTTTTATATTGTGGACAGCCGGGAATGGCAATGTGTGGAACCAAATTATAATCGGATTCAGGAAATGGGAATTTCGATTCTGTCGCTGGAAAAGTTCCGTCCACATGTAAAACTGGAGCAGGCTTTAATGGCCATCCGGGTTTCGCCTTACTGGCTGGGAACACAATTCCATCCGGAAGCGGACCCTGAAGGGATGAGAGTTAATTTCAGCCAGCCAGAAAAACGGGAACAAGCGATTCTACAACATGGAAGTGAGAAATTTTACAACATGCTTGACCATCTGGAAGATCCGGATCATATCTGGAATACGAATCACTGTATCCTTCCTAATTTTCTTCGGCAGGCCGTTGAAAACCTACGACTGGAATCGGTTACCTGCTGATCGAATTCTATTCGACAACCACCACCAGGTATTTTGACAAGCTCCAGAATTTATCCGGATACGAAATCTTGAGGTAAAACTGTCCCTCTTTGGCAATGAAGAAATACGAGTCAGAAGGATGATTCGAGATCACCTTTTTCTTCTTGTACCGTCCGATCAGAAGTAGTTTATCGGTTTTGGCATTCAGTGTTCTCATTTTGTCACCGCCAATTTTTTCGCCCAGCACCTTTACCGATCCCAGACCAGCAATACCTCCGGCTTTTTTCACTATCCCGGCCGACTCCAGTTCTTTGGCGGTTCCCCGTATGTAGAACACACTGTTGAGTTCTGCTTCTTTTGCGGCAATGATGGCATCCTGTTTCTGAAGTTTCTCGTCCTGGCGGGCAAGCAGGGTATCTTTCTCCTTAAGCAATTTTTCTTTGAAGGAAATGGCCGATTGCAGATTCATGACTTCCAGCTTCAGACTGGAAAGTTCCTTCTCCAGCAAGACAATCTCTGATTCTTTGGCCAGAAGAGTTTTCCTGAGAGATTGAATTACCAACGACATTCCAGCATTATCCTTGCCCGATTTCAGCTTTGTTTCCAGTCCCTGTATTACGGTTTTATTCTGATCCAGTGCGATGTAAATATCAGCAATCAGGGCATGGATCCTGTCCTTTTGTTTGGTAAAATCGGTATTGGCGATTTTTAGAATATGGATTTTATTGGTGTCAATGGCTGACAAATTCCGTTCAATTTTATCAAATTCAATGGCAAGCTCTTTTACCTGAGCTTCTTTGTCATCCAGAACTGTGGCCAGAGAATCGCGATCCATAACCACTTTCTGGTATTCTTCGCTCTTCTTCACATCGCGGCAGGAAACCCCAATCAGTAAGAACAAGCAGATAAAATTCCGGACGAATGTTGCCATAGATTGAAAAAGAAAAGGAGGCATTCGCCCCCTTTTCAAAATGAATGTGTTGAGATGATTATTCTACAATCAGTTTTTTAGTCACTGATCCTGCTGCATGAGAGACGGTGTAGAAATACATGGCAGGCTTCAATCCCTGCAGGGATAGTTTTGCTGACTGCTTTCCTTTCCGACCATTTACAGACTGCGCAGAAACCTCGCGACCTGTTGCATCACGCACTACGATCTGAACATTTCCGGCAGAAGGCAATGTGAACGAAACAGATGTGAACTGACTGGCAGGGTTCGGAACGTTTTGATCAACTGAGATGGTTGGAAGTTTCACGATTGGTGTAACAGCAACAGCAAGAGGATCACCGATCAAACCAATGGACACATCAATGGAGTCTTTTCCGCGGTTTTCACCAATAACACCACCTGTAACTTCCAGACATCTGCCTGAAGCAGGAAATCCCGGCTTGTACAATTCAGAATAAGGTGCGTTCCAGGCAAAACGAGCTACGCCGTTCAGGAATGTTGCAGCAGCGTAAATCCTTGCTCCGTTAAACCAGGAGAATGGTGTGGCGATTGTTTTCTTGTGGCGAACAATGGTATTCAAAAGAGTATCATTGGTAGCATCAAATTCAAGACCAACAACTTCTGTTTCAAAATCTGTTCTGTTTGCAATGGTAAAGCTGTCAATCAAAGTACCGATTGAACCTCCCGGACCATCTCCAAGATAGACCTGGATAAAATTTCTTCCGAGTGAATCGTAGATGGAAGGACGTCCGTTCTGCTCGTATCCTGCCTGATTTGGCCAGACGATGTCAATTGCAATTTTAGAAATCACCATCGGCTGATATGGAGGATCGAATACCATTCCTGAGTTTGGAGCAGTGTTTACGTCAATGAAGGTTCCTGGATCTGAGTCCGGAATCAATCCTGGATATGGCGAAGTAAATTTCAGGTCAACAGAACCCTGACTTGAGTCAAGCACAACCAGTTTTGTACTGGCTGAATTATTTGATGCAAACTGGTCACCACTGGTAGAAGTGGTCAATGTCACTTTAAAACGACCCGCTGAATCACCTGGTTGGAGTAACTGAGGGAAATCAACAATTCTCTCTTCTCCCTGCTGCAATGAATCTATAACAACTGTTTGATTGTAAATACCATTGTCCTGATAATCAGAGATTACAATTCTTGCATTGATCGGAGTGGTTACCTTTACAGTACCTGCATTCTTAACAAATGCCCGCAATGTTTTCGGAACACTTTTGAAGGCAACACCTCCTTTATTGTCATTCGTAAACATGGCCAGAGCCCGAACATCTTTAAACACATAAGATGATGAAGATGGATAGGTTACTTTCACAGCAGACTGGGCAGGAGGAAGTCCAACTCCAGCAGCTCCTTTTCTTCTCCAGCGAAGACCTTTATCCTGAACATTTTCCATACCCTGACTCAGGATACCGGTATTTCCGGTAAACCAAGGACCTTCAGAATTTTTATAGTTGATCTGGAAATTGTTGGTTTCAGAATCCAAGACAATTTGAAAAGTAGTGTTTCCTGAAGCCTCGTCTTCACCTACCGCCGGATCATTGTTCCAGAACTGAATGCTGTCGTATGTAATGATGAATTTCGTTCCGATAGTCTGGTACAAAACTTTTGCGCCTGGAAGAGGTGAGCCATTAGCGTTATTAACAAACGTGATGTCTGCCATGAATCCTGCGATGAAGTTGTTTTTCTGGTCTGTTGTAGGAATATTTGGAATTCCGGTACCTCCCTGTGCGATAAGGGCATTACTTCCAAACATGATATATCCGTTGGAACCAACAAATACCTCATCATAAGAATTCCAGTAAAATTTAAAATTCAGACCCAATGGAATAGGACCTACAACATTGTCATCACCGAGACCTGTTATACGGGTCCCTGTAGATGAAATATCGATCCACTCATACGTGGCAGGATCGGTGTTGGCACCCGTGCCTCCCCAGTTGGTGGAAGCATTGAATTTATAACCAAACGCTGTGGTGGTAGATTCAGCACCTGAATTGGTTACCTGAGCCTTAAGGCTGGTCCATGCCGTAAGTGCAAAAAAGCTTAGCAGATAAAAGTATCTTTTCATGGTTGTTAAAACGTTCTAAAGTGGCGCAATATAATTCCAAATCCCGAAGTGAGAACCGGTAAAGAAGCAATCGGTAAAATTTTATTTGGTCTTCTTCCTGAATCCCGTGAAAACATTTGGAAATTACTCCTCCGGATTTTCTCCGATCACATTGTCCTCAGGGTTCATTTCCTTGAGATCCGGAAGCTGAGAAAGGCTGTTAATGCCAAAATAATCCATAAACCGGCGGCTGGTGGCATATAGAACAGGTCGTCCGGGCTGATCAGATTTTCCTGCCATCACAATCAGTTCTTTTTCAAGTAACTTCTGAACCGCATAGTCACAATTCACACCTCTGATTTTCTCTATTTCCGGCTTTGAAACGGGCTGCTTGTATGCGATAATGGATAGTGTTTCCAATGCTGATGTGGACAGCCTCTTTTTGATTTTCTGTTTCCACATTGCCGAAACCGAGGATTGAAAGGCAGGCTTTGAAAGGAACTGATACCCTCCTCCTGATTCCATCAGCTCAAATGAAGAATCATCACTCTGAAATTTCTTAACCAAATCAGAAATGACGGAATCAATGGTTTCCATTGACAGTTCCGTCTGGAAGTTATCACTTAAGCCCAGACGAATTTCCTCAGAAGTAACCGGTTCAGAGGCGCAGAAAATGACGGCCTCGACATGGCGATGCAGCTGGTCCAGAATCGTAAATTGTTATTTTCCCAGTTTGGCTTCGATGGTGTGCTGTGTATGTGGCACAGCTCTCAAACGCTCTTTTGGAATGAGCTTGCCTGACTGAATGCAGATTCCATAAGTGCCGTTTTTGATCCGGATCTGGGCAAGTTCCAACTGGGTGGTAAATTTTTGCAACCGGGAGGCCATCTGATTCAGGTGCTCTTTTTCTGCAGTCTCAGCGCCATCCTCCAGCGACAAATAACCACTACCTGTCAGATCCGTTCCCTGGTCGTTTTTTCTGCTTAGACTCTCACGAATATAGGCCAGTTCCTTCTTAGCGTTGTTCAGTTTATCTGTAATAATCCCTTCAAATTCTTTCAGATCTTCTTCACTGTAACGTAGTTGTGGTTCTGTGGATGTCATAATGGAGGATTGCTTTTAAAAAGTTGCGCAAAAGTAATGAAAAACCATTTAAAATATGGCAACCCACCGGAAAAGGAAAATATTCAGGAATCAGCCGCCTCATTCTGCGATTCTGAATCAATCCTCACCATTCTGTTTGACACTTGCCAAATACAATGTTCCTTTGCGTTGAAATCGGTCAATGCTTCACAGAAAACGAAACAACCCCGGGCAGCAGATCGCTGCATTTTTAAATCTCAGTATGGCTGCTGCCTATTTGTTTAGTGGAGGATACCTTCTGATCAGTTCTTCTGCCGGAGATGTCATGCCGGCTGAATACACAAAAACTGTCGGCGTGGCCATCACAATTTACGGTTTTTTCCGTTTATACAGGGCGTACACACAACTTAATTCACGACACATCCAATGAAATCCGGCTCCATTCTAAACGCCTTTCATGTTTTGGTTCTGACTATACTGTCAGTTTCCTGCAACCAACAAACCGGAAAGAAAAGTCCGACCGACTCCCCTACCCAGGGCAAAATACACATAGCGGTAGATGAAGCATTTCTTCCATTGATCTCGACTGAAATCCTGGCATTTCAGGGATCCTATAAAAATGCGAAAATCATCCCGCACTATGTCGATGAAAAGAAAGCCTTCGATCTTCTTCTGGCTGATTCAGTCCGACTGGTAATTTCAGGACGTAACTTTACCGATGCAGAAAAAGATTACTTTAAAAAACAGACCATCACCCCTAGAAGTTTAAAAATTGCCACGGATGCCCTCGGAATGGTTCTCAATATCTCGAATCCGGATTCGATGCTCACCACCAAACAGGTGGCGCAAATCCTGACAACACCTGGTTTTAACTGGAAATCGCTGAGCGGAAAAGGAATCAATAAGGAACCGGTTCTGGTTCTGGACAAAGAAGGAACAAGCAATTATTACGGTTTACTTCAATTGCTGAATCTCAAAGACTCAGACATTCAGCTCAAAAAAGTATTTGCCGGTGGCGACCGCGAAGTAATCAATTATGTGAACCTCCATCCGGAAGCGGTGGGATTTATGGGCGTAAACTGGATCAGTGATGAAGACGATCCAACACAAACCCGGTTTAAAAATGGAATCCGTGTGGCATATCTTATGCCTGACTCCATTGCAGGCCTTCTTGTAAAAAATCCAATGTCTGTTTCGGAGGAATACTATCAGCCATTGCAGGCTTACCTGGCACAAGGATTTTACCCGCTCACCCGGGATGTAATTGTTTGCAGCCGGGAAGCCAGAAGCGGACTGGGAACCGGTTTCACTGCCTGGCTGGCTTCTGATAAAGGACAGCGTATTGTTCTGAAAGCGGGTTTACTTCCTGCCACAATGCCCATTCGCATAGTCAAAATCAAAAAAGACAACGATTTAACAAATTGATACGGTTTTAAATCGTTGTTTCAGGATTAGTCGGAACTCCTTAGTTTTGCGCCCTTGTTTTTAGAAGAAAACCATAGTAAACTGAATATGAATAAAATCTGCGGATTCGCACTTACAGCCCTTTTGTGTATCTCCTTTTCCGGTAAGGCCCAGTCTGTGGCGGATGGTTTGCGATACATTGATAATGAACAATACATCAATGCAGGCAAAACGTTCAAATCTCTGGTAGCCGCTCAACCAACTGCATCCAATTATTACTACCTCGGACATTACTACCTGATGCTGGAACGCATTGACTCGGCTCAGGGTGCATATGCCGACTCGGCGAAACTGATGTTTGAAAAAGGAGTTGCTGCTGATGGAAAATTCAATCTCAACTACGTGGGACTTGGTACTTACGAAGTGTTCAAGGGCAGACCCGGACAGGGAAAAATCCTCATCGACAAAGCCGTTCAGGCTTCAAGAGGGAAAGATGCAGAATTGCTGTATAGAGCAGCTGAAGCATATGTGGTTTACCCAAGCAACGATGCTCTGGAAGCCAACCGGTTACTGGATATGGCCATCAAAGTGAATAAAAACAATGCCGATTACTACAATCTGAAAGGCGATGCTTTCATGCTGAAAAATGATGGATCAGCAGCGGCCAACAATTATGACCAGGCCAAGCGAATTGCACCCAATTCGGCCAAAGGTTTTATCAACTATGGCAACATTCTGATCCGGGCAAAAAGTTATCAGAAAGCACTGGAAGCATATCTCGAAGGAATGGCCAAAGATTCGATGTACGCCCCGGGATACCGTCAGTTGGGTGAGTTGTATTACAAAGCAGGAAAGTTTGAAAACGCTGTTCAATCATATGCGAAGTATATTCGTCTTACTGATCAACGTCCTGAAAACCAGTATCGTTACGGTGCATTCCTTTTTCTGGGAAAGAAATACGACGATGCCATTCAGACGCTGAATTCACTTCCTGCCGAGTACAACAATTCATTTAAATATCGTCTTCTGGCCTATTGCCTGGCCGAAAAACAAATGCCGGCCGATGGTCTGGCAAACATGGAAACCTTCATGTCAAAAACAGATTCATCTAAATACCTGGCTTCTGATTTCCAGTATTATGGCAAGCTACTGATTGAAAGTGGCAAAGACACCAGCAAAGGATTGCAGGTTTTGGTGAAAGCCGTCAATATGGATTCATCAAAAATTACCCTCATATCAGAATATGGAAAGAAATTTTTCGATGCAAAACGGTTTACCCTTGCAGCAGAAGCCTATCTGATTGTGATCAACAAAGGGAAGAAGACGAATCAGGACTACTTCAATCTGGGAAATGCCTACTACTTTGGTAAAGAATATATAAAGGCCGACACCATCTACAGTCAGCTGTTGGTTATTCAGCCACAGTCACTAATGGCTAACCTGTTTAAGGCCCGTTGCATTGGACTTGAAAAAATAGACCACGACCAGAGCAAAGGTTTGGCAAAACCATATTATGAGAAGTTCACCCTGCTCGTAACACCAGAAAATATAGAGAAATACAAGAAACAGCTGACCGAAGCTTACAGCTATCTGGGATCCTATTACGCCATCCGGAAAGACACACCACAGGCACATGCCGCATGGAAAAAAGTACTGGAATTTGATCCGGAAAACAAAAAAGCCAAAGACGGGTTACTCATTAAATAACCGGCTCAATTTTTGACCATTCTTTCAAACATTCAATCTTAGAAAAAATGTCATTTCAACTACCACCGCTCCCGTATGCAAACAATGCATTGGAGCCTCATTTTGATGCACAAACGATGGAAATCCACCACGATCGGCATCATGCAGCTTATGTAACCAATCTGAACAATGCCATTACGGCAAACCCGACTCTGTCAGACCAAACCATCGAAGAACTGATGGTGAACGTGAGCAAACACGGAGCTGCTGTCCGTAACAATGGAGGTGGACACTACAACCACTCTCTGTTCTGGAAACTACTTAAACCAAATGGCGGTGGAGAACCAACAGGTCGTCTGGCAGATGACATCAACGCCACCTTCGGAAGTTTTGAGAAGTTCAAAGAAGAATTTGCCAAAGCAGCTGTCAGCCGGTTTGGTTCAGGATGGGCATGGCTCGTGGTAGCAGATGGCAAACTGGCCATCACGTCTACTGCCAATCAAGACAATCCGATCATGGATGTAGCGGAAGTTAAAGGCTCTCCTGTGATTGCACTTGATGTTTGGGAACATGCGTACTACCTCAAATACCAGAACAAACGGGCTGACTACATCGCTGCCTTCTGGAATCTCATCAACTGGGATCAGGTAAATATTCTGTACGCTGCGGCGAAATAAGAAAACCAACAGAAACACAAAAGCGGGCTCAAACCCGCTTTTTTTTTGACCATTTTTCAGAAGGACGGTATCAGGAAAGCACTTTGCCAAGCGCCATGGAAGCTTCAATTGCCTTGTCCATGTTATAGTATTCCCATTCTGCAAATCGGCCCAGAAGATGAATGTTGTCCTTCCTCAATTTTGCTTTGGCTGCATCTATTTTCTCCTTTGTTCCGTCGATGTGCACGATATAGGAATTCGGTTCATAGTTCCAGTCCAATGGCTTGAGATTTCCAGGCAACGATTTGATCTGTTCACACATAAACTCATAACTGTATTGTCCTGAAAATTCCACCACACAGGTATGGCGATCTGTGCCCTGGTTGTTTGAAGGAGCAAATGTGCCGGTGTAAATAATCCGGTGCGCCTTTATGGCAGGATCCGGCAGATACAACCAGGAAATGTCACCCGGATCTGTTTCGCAGAAAATATTTGAGGTTCCGTTTGAAGGGAGATTCCGCACATCGTTCGAAACCTGAGCCGCTGAATCCAAATGTGGAAAAACCTGATCCAGTGAACGGACATCTCCAGTGTACACAACCGTATCAAATGGTCCGTATTCTCCGATCCAATACGCTCCGTCCTTTTGAACGATGCCGGAAACGGGAGCGTTGTATACGATGTTTAACCCTTGTGAAAGTCGGTCGGCAATGAACTGCGAACCGCCCTCTTTGGCGTAGTAAAATGTAGAATGAACCATTTCGGATTCTTCCTGCACCACCACATTGCTCAGCAGCATTTCTTTCAGATTGGGCATCGGAAGCTTTCCTTCCAGCCAGCCGAGTGGAATTTCGGACAGGTCCCGGTTCCAGATTTTCTCGTTGTACGGCCGGAAATAAGCTTCATACAAGGTCTTCCCGAAATTGCCAGAAAGAAATGCTGCAAAATCATCATAGGTAAAAGGGTTTCTCGGTTGGTAATCGGCTGAAAGGAAATCATCCAGCACATCCGACACAAAAGCCCTATCCAGTTGATGCAGATAATTCTCAAGCGGATACCCGATCAGTTTTCCCTGAAAGAGAATTTTGGCGTTCCGTCGAGCCTTCAGGAATTCATTGTCTCTGTCGAAAAAGTTCCAGAACCAATCCAGTACTTCCTGGTTCCGGGAATTGAAGACATGCCCTCCTACCCTATGAAAAAGATTGCCGTTGATCCTGTCGCATTTAACGAGTCCACCCGGCTTGTGGGCCCGGTCGAATAACACAACACGATGATCTTTTTGCAAAATCTGCCCGGCAGAAAGTCCGGAAATTCCGGCACCAATGATGGCTATTTCAGACATTCAATAATTTTTTGAAATTCAGTGGCAGAGGTCGAAACTCCGTGCATCGGCTCCCAGCTGGTTCCGGTTTTGTTTCGCATCTGTTTGTTGTAAATCCGGTAAATGAATTCCCAGAGAAAATCCCCTGTTTCTATAAAACCGGAATAACGACGGGGATCAATGCCGTTGTTTTTCAGGAAGGAATAGTTCTGGGCAAGTCTTCCTTTGAACAATCCCTTTGTAAAAAAATCTGTCTCTACAAAGGAAAGCTGCGACCGCATTTCGGTAAGAACCTCCATTTTATCCACTGCCCGACCGGCACTCAACGTAGCCATATCAGTGCTTTGTTTTCCATGCTGGCGGTAAATCACCGCTTCTTCCGGAACATGGATGGTACCCGGATTGAGGAGACTGGCTTGAAACAAATAGAGGTAATCTTCGTGCGTGATCAGCTTTTCGTTCCAGGGACTAAGCTTGTCGACAAATTCTTTCCGGAACATACAGGCCTGTGTGATGGAATTCCATCCCCGCAGAATCCAATCTTTCAAATCAAGAGAATTATCGAAACCCGACGCCTGCATGATCACATCTTTCTGAATCCACCCTTCCTCCGTTTCCTGAGCCTGCACATACGGTCCGTACGCCATATCAAGGCCTGTTGACTCCAAAGCAAGAAACTGCTTTTCCAGTTTCCGGGTTGTCATCAGATCGTCGGAATCAAAAAACTGGATGTACTTTCCGGTTGCCACCGACAAACCCAGATTCCGGGCAGCACCGGGTCCGGTTCCTTTGTTGTTGAGAAAAATACAATCGGTGATGTAATCGAAAATCACCAGCTTGATTTCATCTGTAGAATGATCATCGATTACGATAATCTCGTCTGGTTTCAGGGTCTGAGCCAGCAGATTATCCAACGTTTTCCGAAGGAGAGCGGCTCTGTTTTTGACTGGAATGATGACGGAAATCTGGCTCACTGTTTATCGGTTGTGGCTGTTTGAACTGTGAGGTGGCC
>DAIOVD010000040.1:0-6972 GCA_036759185.1 Catalimonadaceae bacterium
TATATTTGATACAAGGTTCATATTGTGAGATTTAGCTACTATTTGAACAAGGCTTCCCACTTGTGCGTAGAGTTCCGAAGGGCTCTACGCACTTGGAATAGAAGACAGGGACTCTGTCCCGGAAGTGAATAAAAGTAGCTCAAATCAGCTCTCGTTTATCCCCACCCACTCAAATGACACCCACTCCCCGAAACATCCTTTCAACCCCTCCCTTCCTGATCATAGCCATCCTGCAGGTCCGAACCATGTGGAGGATCGACGGTGAATCCGGAGGTTTGGGTTCTTTCCTGGTTGTGGTTGGCTGGATCATCAGCATTTCCATCGTGGTGGCCCATGTCTGGAAATGGGAACGAACAAAGGAAACAACCCCCTTCAACCCGATTCCACTCTGGATGTTTCTGGCCTCTGCCGTGCTATCCCTGGCGGCTAGCTGGTACCGGGACTATCGCTTGCATTGCCCGGATCGGTATAAGGTTCAATCGCATCAAAGACAAACCGGTAAACCCGATCGGCTGAACCTGAAAATGAATGGCTCGTACATTGCCGAAATGAATGAAGGGTACCGTCAGTCAGGAAGCGATTCGATCCACCACGATAGATTCAATGCCTATTGCTTCACCACTTTTATACAACGGTTATATTGAGGGAATTTAAGCAAATAAACACCGGCCGGCAGGTGACCCAGTGAGATCGTACCTGACGTGCTGAATTGTTTCGATACAAGGAATTTACCAAACAGATCAAAAACCGAAACATCCACCGGATTTTCATAGGTCGATGTTAGCTGAACCAATGAAGAAAATGGGTTCGGGAAAACATCGGGTCCTATCTGCTTCATCAATGGTTTTGTTGCAACAGGGAGCATAATGTGGACACTGTCGCTCAACCCAGGGTTGGTAAACACGAGGTTATCAAAGGTGGTCAGCGTCTGGTTTGTCATTACCGGCTCATTGAAATCAAAATAAATAGCGGCTTCGTTCCGGGCATGTTCTCCTAATGCCAGTCCTGTTTTCGGAGAGATACGGTACTGGAAGAAACCATGGCTTTCCAACTCATTGGTATTGCTGTCTGGCAGCAGAATATTGTTAAACTGGAACCGGAGAAACGAGCGGCCATGCCGTGTCGTTTGCAGTGATAGCTCGTATGGATGACTTGACGCTCCTGTTTTCAAACTTTCTACATCGAGGTTATTATCCAGAGAATCAATCACATACACCGTAAAGGCGGTATCGGTTCCGGTGTTCTGAAAACGAACCATGTATTCCACTTCGGTACCCGGTTTCACAACATGATTTGACGTAAACCCGATTGGAGTAGCCTGTTTGTCGTTGGGATCAAAACTACCCCAAATCCGAAGGCATTGGATCTTAGAACGTGGACTTTGGCTCCTGGGAAAATGATTGACCAGTATTTGCGATGGGTTACCTGGTATGCCTCCACAATTTTCAACAGACGTACTGGCAAAAAGTTCGAAGGGATGGTTTTGTGGCTGATTGACAGAGAGGGTAACCGTCATACCTCCGGCATTGACCAGAAACACCAGGCTATCACCATCATCCAGCTTTACCTTTCCACTTTTCACAAGCAAACTGTCCATCAGCAAGCTATATGAAGTAGAATCGGTCATATCGCCCTGTCCCTGATTACGAATCACCAACCGAACAACTCCATTCTGGCATTGGCCGGAAACAGACAGGTCTGCCCCGTTCCAACCAGCCGGTGGCGGGCAATCCGAAACCGGGTATATCGTGGCTTTGGTGCATTGGGTAAGCCCAAAAATTTGAGGATTTCCGCACAAAACCGAATCCACCACTGTAAATCTTCCTCCTCTGCCTGGCAATAGAGTCCCGATATTAAATCTCCAGGTATGGTTGTCCAACGCTGTATAAGGAACAGAAGCCGACAAAGGCTTCACCCATTCCGGAAATTCAACCAAAATATAACTGTCGGTTGCTTCGTGCGAACCCCTGTTTACATACGCAACGCTTGTCAGGCTTTTAAAGCAACGCCTTCGGAAAGAGGATGCCAGGTCAACATCCAGGTAATGACAAGGAGAAATATGAAAACCAAGATTGTTGCCGTTAAGTGTATCAGCAAGTGTATCTATGGCAACGGATAGCTGTCCGGAAGGCGGACATACTGTGTTGAAAACGAGACCTGGTCCAAAGTTGTTTATTGCCTTTATACTATATGTTACAGCCGTTTCTTCCAATGGAAGTTTCAGTTCAAATCTTCCTTCCTGGTTGCTTCTGGCATAATATGGGCCAGGGAGGGCTTTTATTAATGTATTGGGAACCGGAGTGTCTGTGGTGTCACAGGTCAAGCCGGTCTTATCAAACGTTTTTCCAGAAATGATGGATTCAGTCGAAACTGGTGGCGGTTCGCTATTGCTGCCTGTGGAAAGGATGACGCCATAATCACCAACCACCCAGCCTCTCTCTGGATCCTGGAAAGAAAGACCATTTAGTTTGACATAAGTTCCACTTTGCAGATTAGTCCAGTTAACTCCCCCGTTTGATGTACTCAGAATCGTGCCGTTTGCTCCGACAGCCCAGCCTTTCAGCCCATCGAAAAACTTCACCCGGGTTAGATTCGATGATGTACCACTCGTCTGAATTATCCAATTGTTCCCTCCGTTAGCCGTATAGACAATATTTCCAGCATCACCTACAGCCCAACCGTTCTGGGAATCCCAAAAATAGATGCTATTCAGTTTGGTGGTCAGACCACTGGCCTGTTGTTGCCAGGTTATTCCTCCATCTGTAGTATGTAAGATTATCCCGTTCATTCCTGTGACCCATCCCTGGTTCTCATCAGAAAAATGAATACTTAAAGGATATACATTCGATCCGATCGGATACACGGTCCATGTAGTGCCTCCATCAAGCGATTTAAAAACTTTTCCACTTGAAATACCCCAGACTTTCTGCGAGTCGAGCGCAAATACGCCACTGGCTGGCTGAGGAGTAGTGTTGGTTTGTGGAGTCCAGGTCAAACCTGAATTACTGCTATGTAGAATTCTACCTGAGCCAACCGCCCAACCGTTGCGCCCCTTTGGAAAATAAATATCGCGTAGAGTATTCGTGATATTGCTACTATGGACAATTTTCCAATCGGCACCCCCATTTTCTGTCCGAAGAATAGTTTCATTGTCTCCTGCGATGGCACAACCCACCCGATGGTTGAAAAACTGAACGCTCCGAATATGCCAGCTGGTAAGGTTGGATAGACTCGACCACAACTCACCGCCATTGTTCGTTGATAGGATATTACCAATATCAGACGCAATCCACCCATTTTGATTGTTGTCGAAATAAACTGAGTTTAGAATCTGCCGGGTTCCTGAGGTTTGCTCCGCCCAGGTTTGTCCTCCGTCATTGGTTTTGGCAATTTGTCCATTTTGTCCTACAATAAACCCATGAAGGGAATCTGAGAAGTGCATTGACGACATCGAGGCGGATAAAATGGTTATAGTCCAGTTTAAACCTCCATTAGTGGTTCTGATAATGTTACCATTGCCGCACAAGACAACATAGACTTGTGGAGAAAAAAGCCGGACATCCAATTTCCAATTGGAGCCTGATGGGTCACCTGTTGTAGGTACCCAGCTCTGCCCACCATTGGTTGTTTTAAAAAGCCAGCCAAACTTCGTTCCGGCTAGTCCCACCTGTTCATTAATGAAATGAACCGAAAGAACATTATTTAAGGTTGAAGTCGCATACGTCTGCCAGCTTTGGCCACCATTGAGGGTTTTGAGGATGGTTCCATGGTCACCTGCCACCCAACCAACGAGGCTATTGAGGAAGAATACTTTATTAAGATTATAGGTAGAGCCACTGTTTTGGCTGAGCCAGCTGTGCCCTCCGTTGGAGGAATACAAAATAGTCCCACTGTCTCCTACTGCCCAACCATTCAGTGAGTCGGCAAAGCATACTGAATTCAGGTTTCGTTTGGTGCCACTTGCAACAATAACTGGTCGTCCTCCTGAAGGCGAGTTGATCAGGATGGTACCATAACTTCCAACCGCAATGAATCGGCTTCCACCTAAACCATGGATACCTCTCAGGTCATTTCCCTGAGGCAGCGGATTTTGCCATTTCCAATCCGGTATTTGTGCGAAACCAGTATGGCATACCAACGACAATAATACCACCCAAATGGCCACCAGTCTAAACAGGCCGAGCAATGTAAAATTCTTCATTTTCAGGAAATTGAGGAAGCCAATATATGAAAAGTTTAAGAAACCGGTACTTGTAACCATGTGGTTACCACTTGTACGAATAGCTCCTAAGGACGCTGCTCATTGAGAAATAGTAAAAGGAAATCCATGTCGTTGGTCTGGTATGTCATCCTGGAATGGAAAGAAATCAGATGAATCCCAAATCGCGACTTCAGGACCTACCAAAAACTCTCATCCGAATCTCAAAACCTTGAAGGTTATCCCTTCATTCTAAACCGATTGATTTCGAAACTGTCCTATTGAATTAACCTCCATCAAAACCATCAAGGTTGTTCGCATGTCCCAGACATTGATTTGATTTGCGGGGTCTAACTGCTCCCCTCCCCTATGCACAAACTGCTGATCATTGATGACGAGGAAAAACTTCGCAGCCTCATGGCCCGGATTCTCTCGCTGGAAGGCTATGAGGTGAAGGAAGCCCGGGATATGCAGTCGGCCTGGAAGATGCTGGACAAGGAAAGCTTTGAGGTGGTTCTCTCCGATGTGAAGCTACCCGACGGAAACGGCGTGGAACTGGCCTCCCGTATCAAAAGTCGGTTTCCTCTTACCGAAATCATCCTTCTCACCGCATACGGCAATATTCCGGACGGGGTGCAGGCCATCAAAAACGGGGCCTTCGACTACATCACCAAGGGCGACGACAACAATAAAATCATCCCTCTCGTGGCCCGGGCCATTGAAAAAGGGCAACTATCGGCAAGGGTGCAGCAACTGGAAAAACAGCTGGGGCAGAAGTTTTCATTCGATACCGTCCTTGGAACGTCATCTGCCATTCAATCGGCCGTAGATCTGGCAAGGAAAGTGGCACCCACACAAGCCAGTGTGTTGCTGACCGGCGAAACGGGAACGGGGAAAGAGGTGTTTGCGCAGTCCATTCACCAGGCCAGTGAGCGGAGACAAAAGAATTTTGTGGCGGTGAATTGTGCGGCTTTCAGCAAAGAACTGCTGGATTCGGAAATGTTCGGACATGTGGCGGGTGCTTTTACGGGAGCCACCAAAGACAAAAAGGGCCTGTTCGAAGAAGCCCATGGAGGTACCATCTTTCTGGATGAACTGGGGGAAATGCCGCTGGATCTGCAGGCCAAACTCCTTCGGGTGCTGGAATCAGGCGAATACAACCGGGTGGGCGACAGCAAACGCATGAAAAGCGATGTCAGAGTGATCGCAGCCACCAACCGCGATCTGAAGGACAGCATCCGCGAAGGGCATTTCCGCTCGGACCTCTTTTACCGGATTTCGGCGTTTCAGATCGAACTGCCCTCGCTCCGCAACCGCAAAGAAGAAATTGAAGTACTCACCTGGCATTTTGCCCGTACCCTGGCGGCCCGGCTGGTAAAGAAAGTGAGCCATATCCGTCCCGCTTTTCTCGAAGCCCTGAAACAACATTCCTTTCCCGGTAACATCCGCGAACTGAAAAACCTGGTGGAAAGGGCCCTCATTTTAATGGACGGTGATGTGTTGGACGTTGACCATCTGCCATTGGAAATGCAACCTTTAAATCGGTTTGGGATTCCCACCGAAGGCGAACAGACATCGGAAACATCGCTTGCCTTTGCAGAAAAGGAACACATCCGAAAGATTCTGATTCAGACCAAGGGTAATAAAACCGAAACCGCGAGGTTGTTGCACATTGCGTTGACGACGTTGTACCGAAAACTGGAGGAGTATAAATTGTAATCTGGGTTGCGTATTTGGATAAGCAGCGTTTTTAGCCTTAACCGACTTATTGTTCTTTTTGGCATCGCCCCAAAAAGAACCAAAAAACGCTAGTTTTTCCAAAGCTCCTCACCCACATCCGCCCCACCCTCGCTGGAAAAACACACCGGCCCGCAAATACATATGGAAACATGCCTTTCCTGCACATAATCTAATTAAGCAGTTTAATACGATTAGATTTCAGAAAAGGAAATATCCCTTTCGAGACTCTGAGTTCCTCTGAGAACTCCCGATGTATTATCGGGACAGGTCCTGCGGTTCCTGCATTTATAGGCAGTCGATAGAATAAAAGCTTTCGAAACGAAAGGGCCATCCCTAGCGAAATGAAAGGGTGTGCAGGAAAAGAAAACAGAGATTCAGGGAAAGATGCGCTTGTTTTCAAGGGGTTAGAACATACGTGCCGGAAATGGCATTGGGATTGTCTATGGCATAGGCAAATGTTTCATACAATGAAAAGAGAAACCTTTCGCTATGCCCTTAGGCTGATTCATCGGCTGGGCGATGCTACCCTGAAGGCGATTCGCCAGGGGAAAACTGAACAAACCCGTACCTACATTTCACTTGCCACTATTTTGTTTGAAAATGGAAGCGAGGCCGTCCGTTCTGCAATTGCGAGCTCGTATCTGGGTGCCGTCGCCGATACGCTGGAAAGCCGCCGGCTCAGTTGCCGCCAATGGCTTTCGCCACGTTTGTTTGAAGAATACCGCAAACAGATTTTCACCGCCGCGATATGATGACGCTGTTGCTGCTCCTTGCCGGACTGGCCTGTTTCGGGCTGTTCGCCAAATCCATTTCCTTTTTTGAAAAAATCTAACCGATGCTCCTGCTTTTTGTCGCCGCACTGGCTGTGTTTGCCTACATGGGCTATGTACTCCTGAAACCGGAAGAGTTTTAACCCTTCTCTGATCCAACCAAACCTCATCGCAACTACATCTGATGAATACTGAATTACTGGGCGTGTTGGCCACATTTGTGCTCACCGTCCTCCTTGCCTGGCCCACCGGCCGATACATTGC
>DAIOVD010000040.1:7072-10171 GCA_036759185.1 Catalimonadaceae bacterium
TGGCCACATTTGTGCTCACCGTCCTCCTTGCCTGGCCCACCGGCCGATACATTGCCCGGATCTTTAGGGGCGAGAGAACCTTTCTCGATTTTCTGGCGCCACTGGAAAACCGCATCTTCCGTCTGGCCGGCATCGACCCGAACCAACCCATGACCTGGCAGCAACACTTACTGGCTTTGCTTTTCATCAACAGCCTCTGGTTTGTGTACGCCTTTGTGATGCTGCTCATGCAAGGCAGCTTGTTCCTTAATCCGGACGAAAACCCTTCGATGAGTCCGGACCTGAGTTTCAACACGGCCATCAGCTTTGTGGTAAACTGCAACCTGCAGCATTATTCCGGAGAAACGGGCCTCACCTATCTCACACAGCTGGGGGTGATCACCTTTCTCCATTTCGTGTCGGCGGCCACCGGTATTGCGGCATTGCTGGTGGTGTTTCATGCCATGCGTACAGGAGCTAACAACCTGGGCAACTTCTTTCATTTATTCCTCAAAACCATCACCCGGATACTGTTGCCGTTCAGTGTGGTGATCGCATTGATTCTCGCATTTAACGGAGTTCCGGCGGGTTTTGAAGGGAAAGATACCGTCCTTTCTCTCGAAGGCGACACTGTTTCGGTTTCAAGAGGTCCGGCTGCCGGCATGGTGGCCATCAAGCATCTGGGCACCAATGGCGGAGGATGGTTCGGAGCAAATTCGGCCCATCCGTTTGAGAATCCCAACTACCTAACCAACATGGTGGAAATGATTTCTCAGGTAATGCTGCCGATGGCACTTGTGTTCGCGATGGGCTTTTTCCTGAACCGAAAAAAACTGGCACTGTCTGTTTTTGGGGTGATGCTGGCTGGAATGGTCTGCCTGCTGATTCCGACGATGATCGCTGAATCGGGTGGCAATCCGGCTTTGGCCCACATGGGAATTGACCAAAGTCTGGGCAGTATGGAAGGAAAAGAAATCCGGTTCGGGAGTCAGGCGTCGGCATACTGGAGTATTGTAACTACGATTATCTCGACCGGGTCTGTGAATTCGATGCACGACAGTGCCATGCCTGTTTCCGGCACCATGCAGTTGCTGGGTATGATGACCAATGCCTTCTTTGGCGGCTGCGGGGTAGGTATCCTGAATTACTATATTTTCATCATCATCGCAGTGTTCATTTCAGGATTGATGGTGGGCAGAACTCCAGAGTTTCTGGGCCGAAAGATTGAGGCAAAAGAGATGAAGATTGCCACCATCGTGGCCTTGCTGCATCCGTTTCTGATTCTGTCCGGTACTGCTTTAGCTGCCTGGACGAGCGTAAATCTACCCGAAGCCGACTGGGCGGTGAAGCCTGGAAGCTGGCTCAACAATCCGGGGTTTCATGGTTTCAGTGAGATGCTGTATGAGTTTACATCCTCTGCCGCCAACAACGGAAGCGGCTTTGAAGGACTGGCCGATAACAACGTTTTCTGGAATGTGACCACAGGCTTCGTCCTGATATTGGGTCGTTTCCTGCCCATCATCGGACCCGTCGCCATTGCGGGCATTCTGGCTTCCAAAAAACAGGTGCCCGAATCTGCCGGAACCCTGCAAACCGATACCGCCACCTTCGGCCTGATGACTTTTACTGTGATCGTGATACTCGCTGCCTTGTCGTTTTTCCCGGCTCTGGCGCTGGGTCCGTTGGCAGAATACTTCTCCCTCAACTTAACCCCGGCCCCCTAACCTCCCGATGTAAAATCGGGACAAGCTCCGAAGGGGGAACAATGCAAATTGTAACGATTCAAGCTGCCTTTACCCCTGCCTTTTGTCGCTATTGCGCCACTTCACTTCGTTCAGCATTCATCATTTATCACTCATAATTCATCATTCAAATGTCTGTTTTTGCTAAAGGTCTTCTCACCGACGCCATTAAGGAGTCGTTTGTAAAACTGAATCCCCGGAGCATGTTTCGCAATCCGGTGATGTTTACGGTTGAAATTGGCACCGCCATCATGCTGATTGTGTGCATCTGGATTGCCCTGGGCGAGAAATCGCAGGGTTCCCTGGTGTACAATTCGATCGTGTTTGTTGTCCTGTTCCTCACGCTGTTGTTTGCCAATTTTGCCGAAGCCATCGCCGAAGCACGAGGCAAAGCCCAGGCCGATTCTCTCCGGAAAACCCGGGAAGAAACCCCTGCCCGTCTCGAAGATGGTTCCCTTATTTCGTCTTCCCAATTACGGAAAGGCAATGTTTTCATTTGTCAGGCGGGCGATACCATTCCGACGGACGGAGAAATCATCGAAGGAATCGCCACCATCGACGAGAGTGCCATCACCGGCGAAAGTGCACCTGTGATCCGGGAGGCAGGTGGCGATAAAAGTTCGGTGACCGGCGGTACCAAAGTATTGTCGGACCGAATCAAAGTCGTGGTCACCACCGATCCGGGGGAAAGCTTTCTGGATAAAATGATTGCCCTGGTGGAAGGAGCCAGCCGCCAGAAAACCCCAAACGAAATTGCGCTCACCATCCTGCTGGCCGGGTTTACGCTGGTTTTTATCATCGTGTGTGTGACGTTGAAACCTTTTGCCGATTTCGCTCAGACACCCATTACCATTGCGGCTTTCATTTCGCTGTTTGTCTGCCTCATTCCCACCACCATCGGCGGACTGCTTTCTGCCATTGGCATCGCCGGAATGGACAGAGCCCTTAGGGCCAACGTGATCACCAAAAGCGGAAAAGCAGTGGAAACAGCCGGTGACATCGACGTTCTTTTGCTAGACAAAACAGGTACCATTACAATCGGCAACCGGAAAGCGACGCAGTTTTATCCGGCTCCGGGTATCGATCTGAAACATTTTATTGAGATCTGTGCCTTATCCTCCATGGCTGACGAAACACCGGAAGGCAAGTCCATCGTGGAACTGGCCGGACCGGATGTTGTGCGCAGACTGAGTCTGGAATGCGCCACCATTATCCGGTTCACGGCTGAGACAAGATCGAGCGGTGTGAATCTCGACGGCACCCGGATACGAAAAGGGGCCACCGATGCCATCCGTCAAATTGCAGAGAAAGCGGGGAACGTCTTTCCCCCTGAAACCGCAGAACAGGTACGCATTATATCAGGAAACGGAGGCACACC
>DAIOVD010000040.1:10271-16775 GCA_036759185.1 Catalimonadaceae bacterium
ATTGAAGTGGTGGAAATCGGGAAACAGCTACTGATGACACGAGGAACACTCACCACCTTCAGCATTGCCAACGATGTGGCCAAGTATTTTGCCATTGTTCCGGCCTTGTTTGTGGCATCGATTCCGGCTTTGCAGGGACTGAATGTGATGCGACTCCACAGTCCGGAAAGTGCGATTCTGTCGGCGGTGATCTTCAATGCGGTGATCATCCCGATGCTGATTCCGCTGGCGCTGCAAGGTGTTGCCTACAAACCGATTGGGGCCAGTGCCTTGTTGCAACGCAACCTTCTGGTGTACGGTCTGGGCGGACTTCTTATCCCTTTTGCCGGCATCAAACTCATTGATCTTGTGGTCGGTTCCTTCTTTTAACAACAAGACATTCTTATGAAAACCTATCTGATTCCGTCCTTCAAACTCAGTCTGATTCTGCTCATTCTGTGCTCTGTCCTTTATCCATTGGCCATCAGCGGACTGGCCCTGTTGTCGCCCGGAGGAGGCAACGGCGAAGTTCTCCGCCAGAATGAAAAGGTGGTGGGCTATGTGCAAATCGGCCAGTCGTTTTGTGATCCGAAATACTTTCAGGGTCGACCTTCAGCGGTGAATTACAATGCAGCTGGTTCTGGAGGAAGCAATAAGGCACCATCGAATCCGGAATATCTGGCGACGGTGCAATCGCGAATCGATGCATTGTTGAAACAAAATCCTGGATTGCAAACAAATGAGATTCCATCCGATCTGGTGACGGTCAGTGGTTCCGGACTGGATCCGCACATCAGTGTTCAGGCTGCCCGCATTCAGGTAAAGCGGATTGCGGCGGTGAGGAAATTAACGGTTCCGTCTGTGGAAAAACTGGTGAACCAATGTACAGAACGCCCTTTGTTGGGTATGTTTGGACCGGAAAAGGTTCATGTACTCCGTCTTAATCTGGCACTCGATCAATTAAATACTTCGTCCAACTAAATCCCGGTTATCCATGAAACGTATATATAAACAACAGTTAGCCATTGGATTCAGGATGCTGAGCCTCATCGGATTTCTGTTTCTTCCTGCCTTCGCTTTCGGAGAAACAAAGTCTGATACAACGAAACCTGCAAAACCAGAAGCAAATCCCCTATCCTTTTCCGGGTATGTCGAAACCTATTTTAGCTATGATTTCGGGAATCCTTCCGACCATAACCGACCGGGATTTGTGTATTCCCACAACCGGCACAACGAGGTGAACCTGAATCTGGGCTTTGTGAAAGCGGCCTATTCCACCGATCGTGTCCGTGGCAACCTTGCTCTGATGGCCGGAACCTATGCAAACGCCAATCTGGCCAGTGAGCCGGGCGTTTTACAAAATGTGTTTGAAGCCAACGCAGGATTTCGCTTGTCGAAAACAAAAAATCTGTGGATCGATGCTGGCATTCTTCCCTCCCACATCGGTTTTGAAAGTGCGGTGGGGAAAGATTGCTGGAACCTCACCCGCAGTCTGCTGGCCGATAATTCACCCTACTTTGAATCGGGTGCCCGGATTTCATACACCTCTCAAAATGAAAAGTGGTATCTGAGCGCATTACTTCTCAATGGCTGGCAGCGGATTCAGCGGCCGGAAGGAAACCAGACACCGTCCTTTGGTCATCAGCTTACCTGGAAACCGAACACGAAACTGACGGTAAACAGCAGCTCTTTCATTGGTAACGACAAGCCCGATTCCGTTCGACAGATGCGGTACTTCCATAATCTGTACGCTGTATACCAGCCCACTGATGCCCTTGGCGTTACCCTTGGATTTGACTTTGGAGCCGAGCAGAAATCGAAAAACAGCGGCGATTACAACACATGGTACACACCTGTTCTGATCATAAAATATGCGATGAACGATGCCATGAGCCTTGCTGTCCGGGGAGAATACTACCAGGATAAAACCGGTGTGATCATCGCGACCGGTACAGAGAATGGCTTTCAAACCTGGGGATACTCTCTGAATCTGGACTACAAAGTGGCGGACAATGTACTCTGGCGTATTGAAGGACGGGGCCTTTCTTCCCGCGATCCGATTTTTATGCGTAACCAGAAAGCCACGACGTCTAACCTGTTCGGCACAACTTCGCTGGCCCTATCGTTCTGATCTCAGATTCTGCCAATTATGGATTCCAGGGAGAACACAGCCCGTCGTTTCCTCGAGCTTATCCAGAAATCGAAGCGGGGAAAGTTCAAGATTTACATTGGGATGAGTGCCGGTGTGGGTAAAACCTACCGGATGCTCCAGGAAGCACATGCTCTTCTCCGAAACGGAATCAATGTTCAAATTGGTTTTATTGAAACACATTTCCGGAAAGAAACCCACGATTTACTGGAAGGATTGCCACAGATTCCCAGACGGTCGCTGTTCTACAAAGGCAAGCAACTCGAAGAAATGGACCTCACTGCCATTCTCAACATTCACCCAGAAGTGGTGGTGGTGGATGAACTGGCGCACACCAACATCGAAGGAAGTAAAAATGCCAAACGCTGGCAGGATGTACTGGAAATACTGGATGCCGGAATCAATGTGATTTCCGCCGTCAACATTCAGCACATTGAGAGTCTGAACGAAGAAATTCGCCGAATTACCGGCGTTGAAGTGGCTGAACGCATTCCCGATCGGGTGCTGGCCGAAGCCGATGAAGTGGTGAACATTGACCTCACAGCAGACGAACTCATTGCCCGCTTAAAGGACGGCAAAATTTACAGCCAGGATAAAATTGAACGGGCTTTGCAGAACTTCTTTCGGCCGGAACACATTCTTCAGTTGAGGGAACTGGCCCTGAAGGAAGTGGCCTCACAGGTGGAGCGAAAGGTGGAATCTGAAATCACCCAGCCCGATCACCTGAGGCACGAGCGGTTTATGGCCTGCATCAGTTCGAATGAAAAAGCAGCGAAATCTGTGATCCGGAAAACGGCACGCCTTGCCAATTACTACAACAGCCGGTGGATCGCCTTGTATGTGCAGACGCCGGCCGAACATCCCGATAAAATTGCCCTTGATGCTCAAAGACATCTGATCAACAATTTCAAACTGGCGACCGAACTGGGAGCTGAAATCATACGGGTTGAAAGTGCTCATGTGGCCCGGACCATTGTGGAGACGGCAGAAGAACGAAAGATCTCCACTGTGTGCATCGGTAAGCCCCATCTGAATCTTTTTCAGGTGATTATGGCCACCAATGTATTCAACCAACTCCTGAAAAAACTGAGCCGTTCGCACATCGATCTGGTGATCCTGAGCTAAAATTGTGGGTTCTTTCCAAATTGAATTTCAACCAACAACCAGCATTCCAACAACCGTTCTGATCATCATCCCATGAAAATCAAATTCAAACTCAACCTGGTTCTGGGTCTGCTTTTTGGGCTGACACTTCTACTGAGTGCTGTCTGTCTGGTCTACGTTTCCATTCTCAAGAGCGATACTGAAAAGATTCTGGCCGACAATTACATTTCCCTTGAATACGGAAAGAAAATGCTTCTTGCTTTGGAAGAAAATACACCGGAATCGCTGAAGGAACTGGAAGCCAATCTTCGTCTACAAGAGAAAAATATCACTGAACCACTGGAAGGAGAAGCAACCAAAGCGTTGAGGCAGGAGGTGGATACTTATAAGAATGAAGGATTGATAAAGGAGAAACAGGACGGTATCCGGAAAGAAATCTACCAGATACTGGAAGTGAACATGGATGCCATCCGCCGGAAAGGAGAAGAAGCGAGTCTTTCCGCAAGGTCTGCCTATTTGTGGATAGGGATGACGGGCACCTGCTGCATTCTGATTGCGTTTACCTTGTTACTTAACCTTCCTTCGAATATTGGCAATCCCATTTCGGACCTTACCCGAAGCATCCGTGAAATTGCAGCCGGCAACTACAGCGAACGGGTGCACCATGATGACCTGGCTGAATTTGGAGAACTGGCTGCTTCGTTTAACACCATGGCGGAAAGGCTGGAAGAATACAAGCAAAGCAATGTGGCCAAGCTGATGATGGAAAAGAAACGGATCGAAACGTTGATCAACAATATGCACGATCCTGTTCTGGGGCTGGACGAACAGGGGCGATTTCTGTTTCTCAACAACGAGGCCCTTCGGATCACAGCCCTGAAACCAGAGAACGTGCTGGGCAAAACCTTTCCGGAAGTAGCCTTGCACAACGACCTGATCCGGACATTGGTGCAGGATCTGACAACGGGTGGGTCAGAAAAAGAAAGTAGGCCCATCCATATTTTCGCTGATGGAAAAGAGAGCTATTTTACAAAAGAAATCATCCCGATTCTCGTGACACCGGCTGCGGAAGAACAGCCCCGTCTGGTTGGAAACGTGATCCTGTTGCAGAACATTACCCGCTTTAAAGAACTGGATGTGGCGAAAACGCATTTCATTGCCACCATTTCACACGAACTGAAAACGCCGATAGCCTCAATGAAAATGAGTCTTCAGCTATTGGAAAATGAGAAGATCGGCCACATCAATCCGGAGCAGAAGCAACTGATTCACAGTGTACACGAGGATGCCGAGCGTTTACTGAAAATCACAAGTGAGTTACTGAACCTTTCGCAGGTGGAAACCGGCAATATTCAGTTGACGATCCAGCCTTCCGATCCGTCTGAAATCCTGCAGTATGCCATTCAGGCCAATCGTGCACAGGCTGAACAGAAAGGAATCAAACTGGAGGTACAGATGGAAAATCCGGTACCGGCAGTGCAGGCTGACAGTGAAAAAACCGCCTGGATTTTAACCAATCTGATTTCCAATGCCATTCGGTATTCGTTTGAAAACAGCACGGTTCTTCTAAAGGTATGGCAGGAAAACGGGCAGGTTTTGTTTTCGGTTAAAGACAATGGGCCGGGTATTGAGCCTTCCTATCATAATCGCATTTTTGACCGGTACTTCCGCGTTCCTGGCTCTCAAAAAGAAGGATCCGGACTTGGGCTCGCCATCAGCAAAGAATTCATTGAAGCGCAGGGTGGCACCATCCGAGTGGATTCATCTCCGGGTAACGGCAGTACCTTTACACTTTCGCTGAAAGCCTGAAGGACAGCCGGTTAAATCGCTTTTATCGAGGCGGCTCATTTCTGAGACAAAGGCAACCAGGCGGTCAGAGTGAGTCCAAAAACTTTCTTGTCTTCATAAATTCCCTGCTGCCGGAAGTTGTAGGTATAATAAGGCAGAATTTGCCAGTCCACCTTTGCCCCTCTTCTTTCCAAACCAACCCCAAGAATGAAATTGTGGAAAACGCTGGACTGAGAATTGTTGCTGAATGTTCTGTATTCTTCGTTGTACCCATTGATTGCCTCGTACCGAACTTTATCCACATTGGAAATATTAAAGTGTGTACCGGCAGAAAAAATAAGGCTGTACGAATCAGACACCGGTGAATAATACTTCAGGCGAATCGGAACTTCGATGTTGGATGTTTCCACCCGGATATCATGAATTCCCGTCTCATCAGCAGACACTGAGTTTTTATACACGGTTTGGAAAACATAGCCTGTTGATCTGTTGAATTCTTCCTGCGATGCGTATTCCCTTGAAGTACTGGAATAGGCAGTGAGGCCTACACTTAATCCCAGATTCTGACTCAATCGCACTTCCAGATCCGGACCAAAACCAATGTAGGATGGAGCTGCCATGGTTACGCCAAGCCCAACTCTGGCATTGAGATCCGAAAACCGAAAGGAAGATTTTGATTTAACATTTTCGGCATTTTCCTTTTTAGCTACTGCTGAATCAATCTGGGGTGCCGCCTTTTTCGTTACCTCCGGCTGGTTTTTCTCCCTTATGACGGAATCACTTGTTGCTGGAAAGGGTTCCTTAATCACAGGCTGAGACCCCGACTGTGTGGAAACGGCCAGGTTCTGATCCGATGCCGTCCTTTGATCGGTGGTGGTTTGTGATTTCATTGAAAGAGCGCTCTCCTGCTTTCCTGAAACCACATCTTTCTGAGTGACAGCATAACGCTCTACTTTGTCAGAACCAGATTGTCCGCCCGCTATGTGGTTTCCAACCTGACTGTTACGACGGCTTTGAGGTTGTGAGGCAATCCGTCCTGTTGATGGGTCGTCAAAAGATGGTGGAATATTCGAAGACGAAGGACGATTGATTCCACCATTGCCGGACGGTGTCAGACTGTTACGGTCTGCCAGGTTAGAGGAAGCCAAATAAACGGTGTCCGGCTTCCGGTTGCGGATTTCATCGAGGACAAGCTTCGATTGTTGCAATACCTCTTCGGTATGGCGGACCGAATCTTTCAACCGGTGTGTTTCGGTTTTGAGATCCTGCATCTGAAAGGCCATCCAGAAGAGCATCAAGGTTGTAACGGTTCCGTATGCCCAGGGTGCTGCTTTTTTCAGCCCGAGATAAAAAGGCGAAACCGGCATTTTCGACTGGATCCGGTTCCACACTGAAGGATGGTATTCCGGCTGAATTCCGTCTAGCTTTTCCCGAAAGATCTTATCAAAATTTTCTGAAGACATGGTGGGTTGCTGGTTGATTTC
>DAIOVD010000040.1:16875-27150 GCA_036759185.1 Catalimonadaceae bacterium
TTGACCATAATTCTGCTTAGCCAGGGTTCAAAAGGCTTACTGTGATCAAATTCACCAATCTTTTCAAAAATCTTCAGGAATCCATCATCCACCATTTCCTCCGATTCAAACGGGTTAGCGGCATACCGGAGACAGATCCGTTTGGCCAAACCATAGAACTATTCGACAAGGGCCCGCTGGGCCGATGGCTGTTGTTTTATACACCCTTCAATGACCGGAATAAGGTTGAAGGATTTTGGTCTGGATCTGAAAATCACAAATACGAAATGGTTTCCTGTGGTCGTCTCTGATTAATGAAGTATCACTTTTTTAATTTTCCCTTTGTACTGTCTGATACTAAATACGGCACCTGAAAAGGTTTCGCTGCCCAGGTTTGTACATTTCTTAGAAAAATTTTGTGCTCCTTCAGGAAACTGCCCTAAAAAAGAACCTTTTCCTCCTGCAAAATCCTCATTATCAACGAAAAGACCGCATCGCTTTTGGTGAAATTTTCAAGCATGTCGATGAAAAGAATGAAAAAGAAGAGGTCGGCTTTACCTGTTATTGCCCCATAGGATCGGCTGAAAACTGTGCCCAGCCTTGCCAGGTTCGTTCCCGGAATTGGATTCTATAGAAATAAACTCCAGCTGCAATGGATCCTGAAGGAAACCCGAAATCCGGATCGGAAGATTGAAACACCTCCTGTCCCCAGCGGTTGTACACCACAACTTCTTCAAAATGCAGAAGGCAGGAACTGGCATTCTGAATGGACATCAGACCAAAGCGATCGTTCTTCTCATCACCATTGGGAGTGAACAAATTGGGAAAGGTAACAGGGTCGCAATCATACCGTACCGATACACGGACAGAGTCCCGGCTCCGGCAAATTGATTTCGTTTCACTTGCTACATAATACCAGGTCGAAACCTCCGGACTGGCCAGTGGATCCGGACAAAGGGAACAGGACAGAAAAGGATCCGGCTTCCAGACAAAGGACGGTGCCCCGCTGGCCTGGAGTTGTGCCGCCTGTCCATAGAGAATTTCCTGGCTGGCTCCAGCATCAACCTGGATACTGTCGACCCGGATGAACACACTGTCCTTTATGATACAATCTCCCAGGATTGCCCGTACCTTGACCTGAATGGTAGCCGGAACCTGCATGAAGGTAATTTCACAGGAGGGGCAGGCGACATCCATCGCAGGAGACCAGTTGATCTGTCCGTTTGAAAATGCCTTAAGCTCAGCAGGATTGCCGGCACAAACTACGGTATCGGTTGTGGCCATTGTGAACTCATGAACGATTACCCGGACAGAATCCCGTTTCAGGCATCCGTTCTTTTCGGCCAGAGCGACAAACGTGGTGGTTTTGGTAGGATTGATGATTGGATTGGGGCAATTGAAACAGCTCAAAGCCGGATTGGGCGACCATTGAATGGATCCGGAAGTAGTTGCCAGTATGGAGGAAGATTCTCCCTTGCAAAGAATTGGTCTGGGTGTTGAAAGAGAAAGTGCCGGACCATCGATCATTTCCACAAAGACTGTGTCCCTTAACACACAGTTACCTGAACCTGATGTCGCAATGAAAATAGTTGGTATCTGGACTCTGGCTGTTGTTTCAAAACAAGTCCAGCAAACAACACCGGAAGCTGGAAACCAGTTGATGTTCCCATTGCCTTCTGCTTTCAATGAGACGGGGTAACCCGCACACACCAATGTGTCGAACGGATGAAGTATGGAAAGATGAAGTTTTTCAAGACGGATGCTGTCCCTTGAAAAGCAGCCGTTTTTGGTTGCTGTTACATAAAGAGTTCTGTCCGTTTGAGTGAGTGCCATGGTGGTTGTACAATTTGTACAACTTAATGCCGGATCGGGATCCCACTGAATTTGTCCGTCACTGGTTGCCATCAGGTTTACCGGAACGTCGGGACAAAAAGGCATGACCTGTGATGATACAATCAGTGAAGGTCCGGAAAATTTTTCCCAGTTTCCGCACCGGTTGAAGGCACAGGTGTATTTTCCTCCACAACGGGGAATGGTAATGATCCGATCAAATACTCCTCCGCTTCCTACTGCACAGCTTTCGTTGAGACAACAATCACCGGCATTGCCTTCCGAAATATCACCGTTGTCGTTCGACCATTTATTGTCCCTCACAAACTGAAAACGAAAAGGTTGATCAGCGGCCGACTGAGGAAACAGGACCGTGACTTCATAGTAAATCCCGGTTGGGGTCATTTCACTTCCCAGGGCTGAAGGATCCCAGTCTGACTGGATTGTTGGTGAACCCATGGTGGCAAATTCACCTGCCACATGCACACCACCTTCTCCGATTTCAAGAGAATCTGTCCTCACTGCAAAGGTGACTGCAATCTGGGAATAGAGAGGAAGGCCAGAAAAAAAACTGACGAATAGCAAAATCGGGAATACAATTTTCCACCGGTTCATGTCCCGAAAGTATTTCTAACCGGTGAATAATCCACTCATTCTTCCGGAAATAACGGAAGTGGAAAAATCTCTTGATAAGCGGTTTTCAGAAACTGTTTTTTCGATTACTTGCCATCCAGATTCAAACATGAAACATACACCACAACCGCAACGAATTCTATCCATAGATATCGGTGGATCAGGAATAAAGGCAAGTCTTCTTGATCCGGACGGCAATATCCTGGTCGATTACCGGAAGACCAACACACCAAATCCAGCCAATCCGGAACTGGTACTGGAGGCCATCAAAAATCTGGTTGCCGATTTTCCGGATTTTGATGCGATTTCTGCCGGATTTCCGGGATATGTCCGGGATGGAATTGTCCACACAGCACCCAATCTGGACAATGAAAGCTGGAAGTTGACCGATCTGGGTGAAGCTTTGAAAAAAGTACTGGGCAAACCCGCCAAAGTAGTGAATGACGCAGATTTGCAGGGAGTTGGTGTGGTGCAGGGAAAAGGATTGGAAATGATGATGACGTTGGGAACTGGTTTCGGAACCGCCATACTTCTGGATGGTATCCTTCTCCCCCACCTGGAATTATCGCATTTGCCTGTAACCAAAACCAAGGACTATGACCAGTACATAGGTGAACAGGCTTTACAGGAAATCGGCGAGAAAAAGTGGAACAAGCGAATGCTGAAAGTTCTTCATACGTTTAAAACAGTGATCAATTATGATGCTCTCTACATCAGTGGCGGAAATGCCAAACGCCTCACCATTCCTTTGGACGACAATGTCAAAATCGTGAGCAACCGTGAAGGCATCCGGGGTGGTGCCCGTCTCTGGAAACCGGCATAACCATTAATACATTTCCCAACAGAAGATAACAAAAAAGGCTCCCCGAAAAGAGAGCCTTTCTTTATTTGATGCATTCTGGATTATGCCAGAACTTCTTTGATTTTGTCTGCCGCTTCTTTAAGAAGAATGGCCGGGAATACTTTCAGTCCTGAGTCAGAAATGATCTGAGCACCCAGTTCAGCATTGGTTCCCTGAAGGCGAACGATGATCGGAATGTTGATCTGACCAATGTTCTTGTATGCTTCTACAACACCGCTGGCCACTCTGTCGCAACGAACAATTCCTCCGAAAACATTGATGAGGATTGCTTTCACATTTGGATCTTTCAGAATGATCCGGAATCCGGCTTCTACTGTTTTGGCATTTGCCCCACCTCCTACATCAAGGAAGTTGGCCGGCTCACCACCGGAAAGTTTGATCACATCCATGGTTGCCATTGCCAGACCAGCTCCGTTTACCATGCAACCCACGTTTCCGTCAAGTTTTACATAGTTGAGACCTGATTCTCCGGCTTCTACTTCCAATGGATCTTCTTCAGCCAGATCGCGAAGTTCGGCCAGAGCCGGGTGACGATACAGTGCGTTGTCGTCAAGATTCACCTTTCCATCCACAGCCAGGATTTTGTCATCCGAGGTTTTGAGGACAGGGTTGATTTCGAACATGGAACTGTCTGTATCCACATATGCTTTGTACAAAGCATCAAGAAATTTCACCATTTCCTTGAAGGCATTTCCTTCGAGACCCAATGCAAAGGCAATTTTACGAGCCTGGAATGGCTGGAAACCCACGGCAGGATCGATCCACTCTTTGAAGATTTTCTCCGGTGTTTCCTCTGCTACTTTTTCAATTTCCACACCACCTTCTGTACTGGCCATGATCACATTACGACCTGTACCACGATCCAGAAGAACGCCTACATAATATTCCTTGGTGGCACTTGGACCTGGATAGTACACATCCTGGGCAACCAATACCTTACGGACTTTCTTTCCTTCCGGACCGGTCTGGTGCGTAACCAGTTGCATACCGATGATTTTGGATGCCAGTTCACTGGCTTCTGCCGGCGACTTGGCCAGTTTTACTCCACCTCCTTTGCCACGGCCACCTGCATGAATCTGTGCTTTTACCACACACCAATCTGAATTGTATTCCCGCTTGAGCGATTTGGCAGCTGCTTCTGCTTCGTCAGCAGTATGCGCAAGGATGCCTTCCTGTATGCGAACTCCATATTTCTTAAGGAGTTCTTTGGCCTGATATTCGTGGATATTCATCGAAGAGAATGAAGATTTTTTAGAAGCCCAAAATTAGCCGCTCTCACCGGCTTTCCAAACCCGTTTTGATGGAATATTGGTTTGCTGTTGAAAAAAGGAAATTCGGTTAACTTTGTCAGAATCTATGGTTCTTCTGAAACACCGGTTTTTCATCCTTTGCATCTGCCTGTTGATTCTGGCCGGTATGACCAGTTGTTTCAATGAACGCAGTCCGAAAAAACCGGAGGACAACACCGACTGGCTTACACCCACAGAGCCTTCCATACTGATCGAGAATCTGCAGAAAGCCATATCTACGCTCAACCTCAACAATTACAGACGATGCATTGCCTCTGAGAATTTCCAGTTTAAAGCAGACCCGACACTGACTGCAAATAATCTGGGGCTGTTCAATGCCTGGACATGGGATAACGAGACACAGTATTTCAACAATCTTACGCAGGCATCCAAACCCATCAATGTCAATAATTCTCTCCAACTGATCAATACCCGGATTATCAACATCAGTTCGGATTCGCTGGAGCTGACTGCCGATTACAATTTATCGATATACCATCAGGATACATCCTTTCAATCGGTTACGTTTGCAGGTCTCCTCAGCTTCCAGATGAAACGGAACCGCCAGAACGAATGGCAGATCGCTGGCTGGCAGGATAACAAAACTAAATCAACACCATGCTGGACAGAACTCCGACAGCACTTTTTCGCACCCTGATAGTTTCAACATTGGTGGCTGCAGGGTTGGTTGGTTGCAATCCGTTTGCCCCTAAGCTGGAAGACATTGTGGTGGACCGCAACCAGGTTTTGGGGAACAGGAATTCAGTGGCAGGCTTTTTCGATTGGTTCCGTTCTTCCTACGAACTGAGGGATACACTGTTGTACGGGCAGATGCTGGCCCGGGATTTTCAGTTCAGTTATCTTGACTTCACCAACAACAACACTGTTTACTGGGACCGAGACATTGACATGCGGACGACCTACAATTTATTCAGGGCTGCCAAGTCGACTTCAGTTCAGTGGCAGCATTATGTTTATGCCGACACGCTGAACAGTGATACTTCGGCCAGTGTGGAACGTTATTTCAATGTGACGGTAGTTCTGGACGATCAGAGTATTTTCCGAAGTACGGGAAGTGCACGCATTGTACTTCGCCGGAAATCAAAGTTCGATTTCTGGCAGATCGTAACCTGGTTTGATAAATCTGATTTCTAAGCCAGCGGATCTTCCGAACCAATTTGCGGTGCGGAATTGTTGCCGGAATTCTTTTTCTTACCTGTAATCCATTTCCACAAAGCACTGGCACCCGCTACAAGCCCGACAATAATCAGTTTGGAAAATTTGAGAAGGAAAATCCCGATCTTAGCCAGCAAGCCTGTCTTCATCAAAATTCCTCCTGCAATCAAGCCTGCAATTCCATAAGATGCTTTTTTATCGACACCTTCTTTGTAATCGGCATATGCGTTGCCTTCCGTAAAATCGACAGCTGTAAGGATTCCGTCCAGTTCCTGTTTGATTTCAGGGAGGTCTTCCGGACTTCCAATGGCATTCACAACCAGTACACCAGCCTTGCCCAGAACACGGATGTTGTAGTTCAGGGTTTCTGTGCTGTCGGTTCCGAAACGAAGACGTTTGGCCCAATGCAGCTTCTTATTTTTAGCATCGTAAAACGGGGTGGATGCCCAACCCAGCAAAGAAATTGTTTGGTAACCGGCTTCTTTTCTGGCCTCATTACCATCTTCGGCTTCTTCCTGCATTTGCTCGAGAAGATCCTCGTAATCAATATCTGCGGCATCTTCATCGTCTACATGGCCTTCGTCGCTGTATGAAATTTCAATGGCCCAGGTGGCAGGAAAGGTATCATTGGCGTAGTCAGGAAACAGCATTCCCATGGTTGGGGAAGGCGGGTTTTGCCAAAGAGTTTCCAGCACATAATGACTTTGTTTTGGATCAAGGTATTTGAACCCTTTTGGAATCCGGATCTGAGCCAAACCACTACCCAACCGGGCGGTCCCTTCATTCTGAAACTGGAGAACCTGGTATGCTGTATTGGCAGTAGTGGAATCCTGTGCCTGAACAGGAAATGAAAGGAAGAGAAGGCAAAAAGCCAGAACAATACATTGTGATTTCATAGGTTACACTTTTTTGCAACAATACGATGAAATTTAAATCAAGCCAAACTGAAAATTGAACACTGGATAACGCTGTATCAGCTAGTTTTGGAAAGTGTTTACAAACGAATTGCCACAAAAAGGGGCTGTCCAAAAAGTGCAATATTTTTACCGCTGAACCTGTCCCGATTTTATATCGGGAGATCATGAGATAATACAAGGAGGGCCGCAGCACTTGTCCCGGTTTTACATCGGGAGGACTGAAAATCAATGTATTTCTCTGCGAATCTCTGCGCCAAATCTCTTTTAGCTCCCGATGCAACATCGGGACAGGTCCTGCGATTTCTGTCTTTTGGGACAGCCCCGATACTATTCGTAGTCGCTGGAAAGCTTAAACCGGGCCACCCGTTTCTGTTCGGCATCGGCTACAAACAACATGCGGTTAAAGTATGCCAGAGCAGCTGGTCTCCCAAACTGGGTTGGGCCGGTACCACGTCCGCCAAAACCAACTTTAATGAGTTTCCGGTTGGTGTACTGAGGAGGTGGTGTGGTGCCTTCATAGCCGTTTTCCTGGAAAACGTGAACGCTGTCAGTAGCCTCATCAATAAGGAAAAGATATTTCTGACTGGTTCCGCCGTACAAAACGGCATTGGGTTCTTTGAAACGAAAAGTCTGATACAAATACCCGGAAGCATCCGTAGCTGAGGGTAGAGCAAGTGGTTTAAAACTGGTCGTTGGATTGCCTTCTGCATCTACAGTTATTTGCATAAACCGGGTTGAAATGGCCAGGCCACTTGTCCGGGACGTGTAAATAAAATCTTTCCGGGTCTCCATCCTTGCCCGTTGTGGTGGCTGAACCAATGTTGTAATACCCAACGGTTCGATGGAACCACTTTCTGAAAAACCACCGACAAAGACATCTTTGTTGTTGAACGACAGAATGCTGTTCTTTCGTGTAATGTATTGCGTATTCGTTTCCTGCGGGCCGGATGAGGTTACATAGTAGGAGTTGTCATCAAGAAAGCCGATGGCATTGAGTTTGGTTTTTTCAATGGCCACTTTGTCGGTTAGCTTGTTGGCTTCATTGATGCAATATGGGTAAACCAGCTTCTTTTTAACTTCAGCGAGGTTCAGATTGAGAAGGGTTGTGTTGCCACCGTCTGTAAATTCTTTCTGCGAGATTTTATAGATCGCCGGCAGGTTGTATGACAATCCGTTGATGATGGTATCAATGCGGGCCAATGCATAAAGGTCCAGACTTCGGTTCTGAATCACAAAATAAACATTGGGGAGTTCGAACCGACCCAATTGGCGACCGGCCGCATCATACGAATAAATGGCTTTTGCAGAATCCACTACATACAGTAGTTCATCATAGCCGCTGTAAAGGCTCACCGGTGTTAATCCTTCAGCAAAATAAGGAAGGACGGGAACGAATTCCACACTCTTGAGGCTGTAATCCGGTTTTTCAATGTAGTCGCCTACTTTGTTTTTTTCACCAAAGAAGGAACAGGAAACCAGGCTGGCCAGAAGAAGAATGGCGAATGCTTTTTTCATCATGTTACTGTCCTACTTTATGAAAACCTATTGATAAACCAATGGAATGAATAACTCCCAGATAGCGATTCGGAAGAACTGCGTACTCCACACTTAATGGGAATGCACCGACTCGGGTTCTTACCCCCAAACCAGCTGAAATGTTTTCTCCCTGTACATTTAATCGATACCCAACCCGAACAAACAGCAGGGAATCATAGCCATACTGAACACCCAAACGGATGTTTTCGGAATTGTCATTGGGGTGATTCAACTGGGCGGATGTCAGAATCTGGTGAACACCTTGTTGAAAAGGAACCATGGAAACACCCATGGAAAATAAGGTTGGGGCTCCATAGCTTTCAGTCGTTACTCCGCCTGTACGATTGTACATCACCGCCAGGTCAGAGCCTGATAAAGTTGAATTTCCGCCAAAATGCTGAAGTGCCACAGCAAACGAAAGGTCTTTCCAGTCAGTGTGGTAAAGGAACCCAAGATCCACCGTAACAGCATTGGCTGAATACTGAGACAGTTGTTCCCGGATAAAATTGGCATTGACACCAAAGCTGAACATTTTGGAAAGGGCTTTCGAATACCCAAAACCAAACTTCATGGCATCGGAGGTATAGACAGATCCATCGCCCAGGGGTTGAAATTCGGTCCGTCTTTTCTGCGCTCCACTGGAAAGGTAATTCATGGAGAACATCAGGGCTGTCTTATTTGGGGTTGTGTAAACACCGGATAAATACGACTGGAACAAACCTGCCGGCATCACCCGGCTGGAGAAGGCCAGGACCGGATGCTCCATATTGGAGGCAGCTGCGGGATTTACCGTCATCGAATAGGGCTCCCCGTTCAAAGCCACACTTGCACCTCCCATCGCAATGGATTTCGGCGACAGATCATTTTTCAGAAATGGCATGGCGGAAATTCCGGCTCTTTGCCCACCCAGATTGGGGAGTACCTGAGCCTGAATCGTAAACGTTGCCAGCGATAAAATTCCGGCAATGATCAGTATCTGATATTTCATTGGCTTCATCATCATCCGTTTAAAAATTGAAACCAATACCATAAATAATTTGCGTTGGCTGGAGATATCGGGCCGGATTCGATGGCGGCAGTCCCGAAGTATTTGGATCCACATAATTCGGATCCCGTTGTTCAAATGGCAAGGCATCTCCTTCACGGTATGCAGTACCTGTGACCGGATTCACAATCTGTGCATTCTTGTTGTTGAAAATATTCTTGATTTCAATTGAGAACGACACTTTTGCTTTTTTAGCAATCACAAAATCACGGCTGATGCTGATGTCTGACCAGAACCAGGATGATCCGATTTTGGAATACTGCGAATTCGGGATCAACTCATAAATGGTTCGTCCCAGATCATTTTTACCAGCGGCTCTGTAAGGAGTGTATCTCAGACCTGATTTCCAGGTAGTAAAAAAGAAGAAACGGAATCCTTTCAACGGAATGTTGAAAATCCGCACGTTGGTATCCGGAGTGTAAATGATGGAACCTTTCAGATCCCAGGGACGATCCCAGGCAAGATATTGTTCTTTAGTGGTGTTTACCTGTCCGGTCTGGCGGATTTGAAGCAAGGATTCTTTGGCAGAGTTTGACTTACCAGTTGCTACCTGATACGAACCATTGAAGGTTGTCCTGATTTGCTTGGACAGACGGTAATTCAAACCGAGCTCCACACCACGGACACGGGCATAGTCCTGATTGATGCTGATGACCCGATCCACATATTCCTGACCCAAACGTGGATCAATAATTTCAGCGGTCCGGTTCACAATAAAATCAAACTGATCTTTGTAAAAAGCAGTAAAGGTGGCTGAGAAATCTTTGGTGATCTGAGACTTAACCCCTAATTCATAGGAAACAGCGACTTCCGGATTCAGATTGGGATTGCCTGCATTGGCACCTGCAACCCGGTTCTGATAATTGGTATCCAACCCGGCGTACATAAAACGCGGATGTGGCAGACGGAGCGAATGACCGTAATTAAAGTACAGAACATTGTTTTCTGTAACAGGAAACGATACCCTCAGTTTTGGAAGCAGTCTGGCTTTCCAGCGTAGGCCGAGAA
>DAIOVD010000041.1:0-8024 GCA_036759185.1 Catalimonadaceae bacterium
AAGCCGGAAAGGCCGGACTCACCGTCCATTGAAACCGTTCTGCCCCGGCCCCATAGCCGGAAAGCTCGAGGGTGTCACTTTGGCAAATGCTTCGTTTGTTGGCTTGGAGCTGCAGGATACCCGAATTTCGAACCAGGGTTTGGTTAAGGGTGGGTAACCTTCTTGGCCCAGTCATAAATGCCACCTTTGGAAACCGGAGGCCCTTTACCTGAAAATTGCAACCCAACCCACGGGTATTTGGACAATGAATGATATTGAAAGAGGAGGCAGTATCTGCATCCCCGTTGGATACATAAATCTTACCATCAATGGCAAGTTGACCGGCCATCCTACCTCCTGGTACTTCATTGGTTTTTACCACACCAACCCGAATCTTAGATTGGTTAATAGCCACCGAATCCCAAACGCTTAAATCATATTGGTGAACAAATTTTGGTCTAATTGCTTGAGGATTGCTTTGAGTTGTAAACAGATATAACAATCTAGAATTAGGTGAGAAAGCCCCATCTCTAAAGAATAATGATCCAGCAGAGGAAATTTGACCAGTTGAAAATGAATCTGGCAACAAAATGGTACCTGTAGCCTTTCCAGTGGTGCGATCAAAACGGATGAGTTCATGGCGGTTGTAGTTTCGGTGCAGCCATGGGTGATACAAAAACTCACTATTTGGGCTTGATTTCAGCGTCATGGCATCCGAATAGGAATTGGGCGTAAGCAAATGTGCTTTTGAATTGATCCTGGAAAAAACCGGTTGGCCCCAGCCTTGCTCCTGAAAGAGCCAGGAAACGAGTGTATCCGACCGATACTTGCGGGCTACGATCCAATAATCCTCACCATTATCGTGCAGCATAGGGGTCATTAAACCTTCGAGCCGGACAGGAGTAAAATAATATTTTCTAGGTGTAAGTACCAGATCGCCCAATCCTTGGTTTAATTTCAGATCAACTGTGAAAAAGCAAGGATAGAACGCTCCATATATCCCGGTTGATGGTTCTAGTACACCATTAGCGAGATGGAAAAAGAAAACCCGTGTTCCTTTCTGAATGGTAAAATAGGAGCCTAAGCCGCTGTAATTAATTGAGTCATTGATACCGCCTAAATCTATTATGCCATTGGGCATGGGATTCAAATTGCGGTCATAACAGGTATCTCTTGAAATCAGAAAGTTGAATTTTCCATTGGAATCACAAGTGTTGGCAAAAGTTCCAATGTCAATAAACTTTGCTAAGCTATCTACCTTTAAGGGGAATTGATTGAAATCTAATTTGTACTTACGTCCAAAAATCCAAACTCCACCCTGTCGTTGTTGCCCATGACTGCTTACCATACAAGTAAGCATCGCTAAGATTGTAAGGTATTTTCGCATAAAAAGGAAAAGCAAAACAGGGCCCCTCTTGTGCGTAGTCTTTGCGAAGCGAGACTACGCACTTTGAATTCGTAAGCAGCGGACTCCATGCCTTCGGCTTGGCATGCTGTCCCGGTAGGAATACACATAGCCCAAAGTAAATCATTTCTGCTTCCCGCAAAAAACCTTTGTAACCCTAATTTCTGGTGACCACTTTAAGCGCCCGCCCCCCAAAAAAAACAAAAAACCCTCAAACGTTGCCGTCTGAGGGTTGATGTTGTTTGTGATGCGAACCGCTTACATCCACTTGTGCAACATTTCTGTTAAGTGAAAATCACAATATTTCCTTGTCCTTAAAAGAAATCATTTCAAAATGTCCGCAACAATCTTGTCCGTAAAATTTTACGGACAAGATTGTTGCGGACAAATCAATTCTCATTATTTTTAGGACAAATTTCTGCACATGAGTCATTTTCGGATATTTATTGGGATGAGCCAGAATTTATTTGCTGCCTGGATTGGTGTTAAATCGAGTCTTCTTGCGAAGTGGGAAACCAAAAAAAGACGCCTTGGTCATTTCCCCGAAGCCAAAAGCAAATCCTATGAGCTGGAAGTTCAATGGAATACGTTTTCCCAAAACTGGACACCCGATCCGAGCTCCGTCCTGGAATTGCCGGAAGCCGAAGTCAAAAAGCGCAAAAAACGAGTGACTAATCTCCTTTGGGATCTGGACATTTATACGAAGAAGGTGGCTCTCTGGAAAGAGCCGGAAGTGGATATCCCTAAGGCCCGTGCCTTCCTGAAATCGGTTCAGCCTGTTGAAACAGCGCAAGGTGCGACCTACGCCATTTTAGGCCAACTCGATGTGTTGGATAAGCGGGAATTCCAGAGTCTGAAGTCCAGACAAAACAATGAAATTACACTCCTGAAAGTCCAGACCGAAATCGCCTACCTCAAAACCCAACCCGACTGGCTGCCGTTTTTTTCGCCGGAAACCGGGGCTGAGTGATTAGACACCAAATATTTGCAGCCAGATCAGCAGATTCTTGTTCAAGCAATTGAAGTGATGTTTCAAACCAGAAATTTGTTTAACATCAATTCAGGATTTTGGAATTGCAGCAGTCGTTACTGCTCCACCATTAGCTTTTGCCAGATCGTTCCTTTCTTGTTCGTAAATCTGACGACATAGAAACCTGGAGGTACAGAAAATCGGATTGGGTTTTTGTCCATTCCATCTTCCAGCGTTGTTTCAAATGAAATCTGGCCTTTAGAATTGAAAACCTGAATGAGGCCTCCTTCAGGACTACCTTTGTCTATCCAGTAATGTCCACTTCCCGGATTCGGAAAAACCTTGAAATGGCTATTGGAAACGGGTTGTGAGTTCTGAAGAATGAGCGGAATACCCACCGGTATACTGTCATTAATCGTCGTCAATGTACGATTTGTGTGAACAAGGTTGGTTTCGTCATTGATGAAAAAGGAAGCTGAATTCAGAATTTCGGTACCCTGAGGCAACCCAGGTTTGGGCTGGATGGAGTATGCAACAAAGCCTTGGCTATAGGCAGAAGCTGAAATATTGGAAAGGTAAAGATCAGGGATTGTAAAGACCACAACGGGTGTATCGATATTCCCTTCAAAAGTGCAGGTTATTCGTCCGTCGGAGAAGGAGGAGCCAATTAACCGGAAAGTAGTCAGATCCAGATGAGAGGATAGAGTATCCCGGATATCTACAAAAACACCTGTCGAAGTCAATCTGTTTTTGAATTTTACTTTGTAAATCAAGGGTGTCTGACTAAGAACGGAATGACTGGTTTCCCAACCTGAAGGAAAAACAGACTTCATACTTGTATCGGCACCTGTTTGAATCATTCTGCAGGAAATAGCCTTATCGGGCCTGTTACCTGAATAGAATCTTTCAGAAGCCTGGGGTTGTAATGAATCATTCCGGCCATCAACTGCAGAAAAATACAATCCGTTTGGGTGATGCGGACGCTGCTGAACCAGTAAGTGAAGATCTGAGCTTGCAACAGGAGCGATATAAACAGCACTTGCTCCACTCACTAACTTGATTTTCTGAGAATATACAGACTGGTGATTCCTGAGAAGCTGGAATGAAGTACTGTCGGTCATGTTCTGACCGGAATTGGTGATGGTGATCCGGGTTTGGCCTGGTGAAAGAGACGCCAATTCAGGAATCAGATTTGAACCATCCCAGCCAGAAACAACTGGTAAGCATGCACTCGCATAGTTCACTCTTGCCTCCAGACACTGAGACAAACTGTCGATTCCTGTGAGGCATTTTGTTGAATCACGGATTTCGATCACCATTGTGTATTGGGAACCCAGGTAGCCAATTTTAAAAACGTATTCGCCATTGATTGTGTCGAATGAAAATGTGGAATAAAACGTCCCGGAATGACTTTTGTAAATACTGTATTGTGGTAGCTTGATCCGTAGTTCTACATTTTTTGCAGCTCTGGAGCCAATATTCTTAACAAAAACACCATGACGGCTCTTCAGACAGGGAGCTGAATTACCCATCACTGCATCAACAACCAGGTACGGGCAGTTTGGCCCTTGTATTCCAATATCTTGTATTTTGGTTTGGAGAGAAGAGTCTATCGTAATTTCAGGCCCAGACGGATAACAAATCGAATCCGTCAGAAACGGTGGGTTGTTTAAAATCCGGGTTTCATATGTTCCTTCAGGAACTTGAAAGGAATATGAGCCAAACTGAGATGTAGATCTTATCAGATTCCCAGGATTGATTTTCATAATCGCCGGGTAAGGCGCAATCCTGATTTCATCCGGATTGCAATTTGAGTTTGTGTCGGAGTAAATCCTTCCGGAAAAGTTGGCAAGAGAATCAATGCCCCACTGATATAGTTTAAGGTTGTAAGGTGCCAGGTTTGTTGTCAGTAAGTCCGGTTTCATATCGCCGGTCAGGTCGCCAACATTTGAAATAAATTCTCCGCCCTGGTAAGGGAATGCCAGAATCGGTTTCCATTCTGAAAAAGCTCCATTTCCGAGGTTCCTGTACCAACCTAAAATGTAATGATTGTTATACCCGAAGACATCAGGCCTGCCATCCGTATCAATGTCAGCAAGCTGATAATTGCCGGCATTGGAGTTGCTTGCGGTAAACCAGTTTTGGGCTGTCGCAAAATGCCCGTTTATATTTTCACTTAGCCCAATTGTAAATGTCTGCTGATTTTCATTTTCGGTGTAAATGAGGATATCGGCCAATGAATCACCAACCCAGTTTCCAATATTGGTGGCATAAAGCGTTTGATTTGTATACGTCCAGGGAACTGTAGGAAGTGGTATTTTTTTGTACAGGGTATCGTTTGCCGGAAGCTTCCAGAGGGTTCCGTTTGCCAATATCATTTGATTGCCGCTTGCATCCAGATTGAACGAATTTGAAGGTTCTCTGTATGAAATTCCCGGCATTTCTTCGTTGGTTGTTTCAGCGAAATGGGATTGGATTGAATACGTTCCGGAAGGAGAACTTAATAGACGGAAGAAGAAATCCATACTCACATCGCCACCATAAACCCATGAACCAACTCCATAGAAGTCCGTTTTTCCATCATGGTTAATGTCTCCCTGATTTAAGTTCCCACTAAACCAGGCGGAGGAGTCAATTGTTGGATCTGTGTCTTTTATTGTTGCGAGTACCTGAGGGGCGGAGTACGTCAGGTTTCCAAGATTTTTTGACCAGTAAATATATTTATCCTTGGGCCAGACAAGGTCGACGAATGTATCACTGTCGATTCGGGCAAAGTTTATTCTTGAACGGGTTGTGAATGGGAGTTCAATAATTTGATATGGACTAAATGATCCGCTTCCGTTGTTTTTCAGCCAGCTAAACTGATTGTTTTGATACCGCACAATATCTGTTCGGCCATCCTGGTCCAGATCCTGAAGTTTGAATTTCCAATCCCTGTATGTGTGTCCGGCGGGTAGAGTTTTGGGAACTAAAAACTGGCCTTTTGAAATGCTGATTGAAATTGCAAGAAGAACACCCGTCAATAGTATGAACTTATTCATATTGGCATTATTGGAGTTGATATTGAAATGATTAGAAGTGCAATATATTTGAAACTGCATATAAAGGTTATTCAGACGAAATTTTTTTTTGAGTTTTGGTCTGCCAGTTTTTATCATATCCTCCAAATGAAGCAAGCACTTGATCCCAACCCGACTGGCTGCCGTTTTTTCCGCCGGAGACCGGTCAGGGTTCCTGAAAAAATTGACCTTGATTTCTGTCAATTCGAATTTTAATAGCAGGTTTGCCACATGACAGAATTCAAACGTTCGCTTGGCCTGATGGACGCCGTCATGCTGGTGTCGGGTTCGATGATTGGCTCAGGCATATTTATCGTCACCGCCGGGATGACCCGCGATCTGGGTTCGGCCGGTTGGCTGATGCTGGCCTGGCTGGTGGCCGGATTGCTCACCGTGATGGCGGCTCTTTCCTATGGTGAGTTGTCGGGTATGATGCCCAAAGCCGGAGGTCAATACGTGTACATTCAGCGGGCGTTTGGTCAGCTTACCGCATTTCTCTATGGCTGGACGGTTTTTACTGTGATCCAGACCGGTGTGATCGCCGCCGTCGCTGTGGCCTTTGCCAAATTCACCGCCGTTTTTGTGCCTGCCCTCGATCCGCAAAACATCCTGCTCGACCTGGGCTTCCTCAAAATTTCGGCCGCCCAGTTATTCGCCATCGGCTCCATCCTTTTACTCACCTGGTTCAATACGCGGGGAGTGAAAGATGGAAAAGCGGTTCAGACGGTTTTTACTCTAGCTAAAATCATCGCTCTTCTCGCCCTCATCCTGTTCGGACTCTACATCGGTTCCGGCACAGGGGTTCTCCAGGAGAATTTTAAAAACATGTGGTCCGCCTCTCAGCTGCTCATAACAGACGGTGTCGAAAACACCATCCCATTGTCGGGAATGGCTCTTTTGTCGGCTCTCGGTGTGGCCATGGTGGGTTCCCTCTTTTCGAGCGATGCCTGGAACAACGTCACCTTCATCGCCGGTGAAATCAAAGATCCCCAGCGCAATATTCCGTTGAGTCTTTTTCTGGGAACCCTCATTGTGACGGGTCTCTACATTCTGGCCAACGTTTCTTACCTCGCCTTATTGCCCATGCATCAGATCCAGACTGCCGTTGCCGATCGGGTTGGAACCGCAGCCGCCGAAGTGATGTTCGGAGACATTGGGGTGTACCTGATGGCGGGTCTGATCATGATTTCCACGTTTGGCTGCAACAACGGACTCATCCTCGCAGGTGGCCGCTTGTTTTATACCATGGCCAAAGATGGTTTGTTCCTCAAACGGGCAGCTACACTCAACGGCAATTCGGTCCCCGGTTTCGCACTTTGGGTGCAGGCCATCTGGGCTTCCGGCCTCTGTTTAAGCGGACGGTACGGTGATCTTCTCAACTACACCACCTTCGCTTCTTTGCTGTTTTATATCGTAACCATTGCAGGATTGTTCGTCCTTCGCAGGAAAGAACCCAATGCCGGGCGGCCGTACAAAGCATTTTTGTATCCCTGGTTGCCAGCTTTGTATATCATCTCGGCTCTGGCCTTTTGCGCCAATCTTCTGATCAGTACACCAGTCTATACATTTGCCGGGTTGCTGATTGTGTCGCTGGGAATTCCGGTGTATTACTGGCAAAAGAAAAGTTCGGTTCCGTCTGAAGCATAGCGGTTTGAGATGAAAAAGATACCGTCCGAACCAAAGCAGCCCAACTCGTTTTTCCAATCGGTGTATGAGGTGGTCCGGTTGATTCCCAAAGGACGGGTGACCAGCTATGGAGCCATTGCCCGGTTTCTGGGTTCGGGAAGATCGGCCCGGATGGTGGGCTGGGCAATGAATGGGAGTTTCACGGAGATTCCACATGTGCCGGCCCAGCGTGTGGTGAATTCAGCAGGATTGCTGTCGGGAAAGTTTCATTTCGGACCGGGTGATGAAATGAAAAATCTGCTGGAAGCGGAAGGTGTGGTGATCGAAAACGATACCGTCCGTGACTATTCGGTTGTATTCTGGGATCCGGCTGAGTTATTGAACGAAATTTAATCAAATGCTTTACCCGTCAGTTTTATCTTTGCACATATTCTTAGCGATGAAGAAACTCTACGCCCAACTTTTTATCCTTGTCCTGATCTGCCTTCCGGTTTGGAAAGCAGCAGCCCAAACCCATCCTCATTGCGCCAATCCGGATGTGTACAAAGGCACAAAGGCGGCCGGTTATTCGGCAGGCAGCAAGGTTTTCGAAGAATGGATTTCCAAAGTAGAACGCAAGGAAATAGCCAAGGCGGTACAGGACAACGACGAGATTTATACCATTCCGGTTGTCGTTCACGTACTGCACAACGGAGAAGCGGAAGGTACCGGTCGCAATCTTTCCAATGCCAGGGTTCAGTCTCAGATTGATATTCTCAACAATGATTACAGCCGGGCAGTGGGTACTCCAGGTTTCAACAGTCATGCTTCCGGAGCGGATACACGGATACGTTTTTGTCTGGCCACAGTCGATCCCAACGGTGCTTCCACCAATGGAATCGTTCGGGTGAATGCCAACCGGGAGGGATTTGATTTTCTCTCAGACAATACACTGCTGAAAGGACTTTCCATCTGGAACCCGGCCAAATACCTGAACGTCTGGACC
>DAIOVD010000041.1:8034-27044 GCA_036759185.1 Catalimonadaceae bacterium
GGACCTGCCAGCTCAACGGCAACCTGTATATCGGCTATGCTCAGTATCCGATTATTCCTTCTTTCTGGTCCGATTCGTTGCCGATGGTTCAACCCATTCCGGATGTGCAGCCGGATGGAGTGGTGATCGATTACCGGGTTTTTGGAGATGTGCCTCCTGGTCAAAGTGGCCCATTCCCATCCTACAACAAAGGACGGACAACTACCCACGAAATAGGTCATTATCTTGGATTGCTTCATATCTGGGGTGATGGTTCTGCCTGTACAGACAACGCCACCGATTATTGTGAAGATACTCCTCCTCAGTCAACGTACACTTCGGGTTGCCCGACAGGCACGCCAGGTAGCTGTACTCCCGGGGTTCCGAAAATGAAGGAGAACTATTTGGATTACACCAACGATGCGTGTATGAACATTTTTACGAAGGATCAGAAGAAACGGATGCGGATTGTACTCCGGAACTGCATCCGGAGAAACACGCTGCTTCAAACGCCTACATCCTGCGGGATTGCCGATACGCAGCCGGTGCAGCCGGAGCCAGAAGCGAAACTGGGTATCCGTAATGATATTGAAAAACAACAGCTGATCCTTGTCGCACCTCCTGATCAGACAATCCTGAAGATTACGGTCTTCTCAATGTCGGGTCAGGAAATTCCGGTTTTTCCGGAAGCAGATGCGGTTCAATCGCTGATCAATCTTCAGCCGCTTGCAAGAGGTATTTACAACCTGCGGGTAGTTACCTCGAAAGGTCAGACTTATCTTGATCGCTTCGCCCGTTGGTAAAAAAGAATTTTTCTATCACCAGATTATAAAATGAATATTTCAAATGTAGTGGTTGTCGGTGCAGGAGCCATGGGCAACGGAATTGCCCACGTATTTGCCGGCAAGCATTTTAATGTCACCATGGTTGACATCAACCAGCAGGCCATTGACAAAGGGCTGGCCACCATCGTGAAAAACATGGATCGTCAGGTTGCCAAAGGCAGCATTTCGGAAGACGACAAAACGAAAGCATTGTCATTTCTGAAAACCAGTACGGACCTTCAGGAAGCGGTAAAATCGGCTGATCTTGTCGTAGAAGCAGCCACCGAAAACGAAGAGCTGAAAAAGAAAATCTTCCGCGATCTGGATGCCTGGTCTCCGGCCAACTGCATTCTGGCTACAAACACATCGTCTATTTCCATCACCCGAATGGCAGCGGTTACATCCCGTCCGGGAAAGGTGATCGGAATGCACTTCATGAATCCCGTTCCGGTGATGAAACTGGTGGAGATCATCGATGGATTCGGAACGGATAAAGAAGTGTCGGCTTTGATTACCGACCTCAGCAAAAAGCTGGACAAAATTCCACACACGGTTCAGGATTATCCGGGCTTCATTGCCAACCGTATTCTGATGCCGATGATCAATGAGGCCATCTGTGCTCTTCATGAAGGAGTCGGTGGTGTGGAAGAAATCGACCAGATCATGAAACTGGGAATGGCCCACCCGATGGGTCCGTTGCAACTGGCAGATTTCATCGGGCTCGATGTTTGCCTTTCCATTCTCAATGTGCTGCATTCCGGCTTCGGTAATCCGAAATACTTCCCGAGTCCACTCTTGCAAAACATGGTGGCTGCGGGGCATAAAGGCATCAAATCAGGTCAGGGCTTTTACGTCTACACACCTGGCAGCAAAGATCTGGTGGTGGCTCCGGCTTTCGCCAAATAGGGTTTCAAAATTCGAATTCAACGTATAAACCAAACCGGCATCAGGTTCAGAACAATCTACCCTGCTGCCGGTTTTCTTATTTTTTATCATCCCAATGTTCAGCTTCCTGGAAGAAATCCGCAGCCGGAATGAAATTCTGTTCTGGTTTGGAGCCGTTTGTTTCCTGTTTGTTCTGGCCTGTCTGTTTCTGATGTGGGCCACCGATATCAAAGTATTGGGCATCAATGCCTGGATCAAACCACTCAAGTTTTCTCTGTCCACCGTTTTTTACTGCGGTGCCATGGCCTGGTATATGCACTATCTTCCGTATCAGGGTTTTGTGAAGCCTTTTAGTTGGGCAGTTGTCTGGTTGCTGGGATTTGAAATTGTCTACATCGCCATTCAGGCGGGTAGGGGAGAGCTTTCTCATTTCAACCTGAGCAATGGGTTTTACTCGGCCATGTACAGCATGATGGCACTGGCGGCATCGCTTGTCACGATTGGAACGGCTTACATTGGTTACCAGTTCTTCACCCAGTCATTTCCGGAATTACCGGTTGCCTATCTCTGGAGCATCCGGCTGGGGATTCTCATTTTTGTGATTTTTTCTTTTGAAGGATTTGTGATGGGCTCAAAGCTCACTCACACCATTGGAGGTCCCGATGGAGGGTCCGGAATCCCGTTTCTCAATTGGAGTACGAAATTTGGTGACCCTCGAATTGCTCATTTTGTGGGAATGCACGCTCTCCAGGTGCTTCCGATTCTGGGATTTTATGTGTTGCGATCGTTACCGTCCGTTTGGGCAGCGGCCTTGATTTATGGGGTGTTGTCGGTTCACCTTCTGCTTCAGGCTCTGGCAGGAAAACCATTTATTTCGGGTCAGTAAATCGTTGTCAAGCTCACCAACGGAGCTGTTGTCTGCGGTTGCTGGAGTGGATACAAAAAAAAATCCCCGTCAGCGACGGGGATCTTTCCATTATTTCTAAACCCTATTTATTCTCTTTCGCGGACAAGCCGCTGATTTCGTTGTTCTCATTCAATCTCTGATAGGGCTCAGAATTCAAATTGGATCTTTCGATCACGGTTAAGCATTTCAATGACGAAAACAGGTAGATTCATCTCAGGCCTGCAGACCCGCTTTTTGATGGTATCATGTTTCGTTTTTTAAGATCGCATCCGGGTTGCCCTCGGGTGAGTCTTTGTTTTTTTTCGTATTGAATTTCTTCAGTGCGAACAGTACAAAGGTGTGCGATTGGCCTCAATTTTTCGACTCCGAAAGTCCTGATTCCTTACTTGTACAGGAAGTTCCGGATTTGGGGAAGAAAAGAACATCTTCCAGGCTAAGAAAGGCTTGGAAATGAAGCGTTCTGAGATGAAAAACAGGGACTTATAACTGAGTTTTTTTCGAAATAAATGATTGGTATTCTCTGCTGTCTTGAGTGCCTTCTGAATCTGAAAACGAGATTTTATTGGATTTTGATCCGGCCTCTGGCGTCAGTAGGTACCGGCACCAATGAATGAACTTCCATGTGGATCAAATTGCTGGTCCCATTCCCAGTTTTTCCAGCTCAAAAAACCGGTTTCGTACGTGTTTTTTTTTCTCGGAATCCGCTGTCCACTGTTCGGGATCTCTTATCCTGAACGAAGATACCGAGGATTTGCAATCCTCCACAGTCAGCCTCCATTCTTCAGGCAGTTGGTTGGCAGATTGCAAATCCGCATCATGTGTTGTCCGGGATGCCCTTCGGAACATCCCGGACAGCGGCCTTCCGAACATCCCGGACTGCGATAGGGATTTCAAAAGATAAACCGGTTTTAGAAATTGTACCGCAACTGAACCACCACATCGGTTTTGTGGTTGGCATTTATTTCCTCCAGAGCTGAACCAATCGTCTTCTGGTCTTTCTGGAAAGTGCGGGCAATCCGGAACCAGATGTCAATCTTACGGGTCGGACTGTACTGAATCAGACTATACACTCTTGTTCCCCGCCCATAAAGAGCCGGGATGGAAAAGGCATACAGCACATTTTTCTCGTATAAATACTGGCGTGTGTTGTAATCGTCGGTGTCGAACAGACTGAACCGGTTGCTTATGCTCACTTTTCCAAGATCAATGTTGAGGTCCTGCGAAAGCGAAATGCCGGTTCTTGGCGACGATCCACGTTCCTGATGCCAGCGACTTCCCTGCACCCTGGTCCGGAATGAAAGCCAGCTGTTGGCTTTGGCATCGGCCTGGATCACCCAGTTCTGACGATGAGTAGGAGAGAGGAAGTCAGTCTTTCCTGTGTTTCCGGAAAGGTTCCGAAGTTTGGTTTCGTCCCGGTACTGAACAAACATCGAAACAGTTTTGCTTGGGGAGTAAGTCAGTCTGCCCAGATACTCCTGCCCTCCGGATGGTCCGTCGGATTGAAAGCTCAGGTACGGAAACCGGAACCGGTCGTAGTACACTGCCGCCTGCCACTTAGGATGGAACCTGTATTTCAGTCCCCAGTAGATTCCCTGTTCGTTTACGTTGCGGGTGGCTTCTCCAAATCCGTTGCTGTAAAAGGCATGGTAATCGCGGGAATAATCGCGAACCACCATACTCACATCAATGCCCTTTCCCAGACTACCTACCAGACCGGCCACGGCGGCATGGCCACCACTTTTACTGGCAGCTGCTTCTCCGAAGAAGGAAAAGTTCTGGTAGTTGTACTGTCCGCTTACACTCAGATTCTGGTTCTGATTGCCGTTGAAGTCGAACTGATTGTAAATACTGGGCCTACGGATGATGGGGAACTCATATTTCACCGTGGTACCAAGAACGCCAACCTCATACCGGCCTGTTGGTTCTTTGTATACAGCGGCCACCGTTAACATGGTTTCCTTGTTGCTGTGTTTGCTGGCCAGTTCGGTTTCGGTCCGGTGAAAGCCGGTTATGTTGATCGAAGACGCAAAATCTTCAGACACATCGGTATCGAGTGTGTCGGTGGACGACTGAATATTGCCATCCACAAATTTCTGACTGCCCAGAACGGTAATCTCAATGTTTTTCAATGCCATGGTCGCACCGGCACCCCGAAAAAACATGCCTTCCAGCACCGAAGTATACGGACGGAGCCCAAGACTCGATCTTCGGACCGTATTCACTGGCTCGGCTCCTTTTCCAACTGCAAATCCGGCCGAATACACCAGCCCCTGACCAAACATAAACTGATAATCGCCAAACACGATTTTCCTGAAAATACCGCGGTTTTCAAGCAACAGGTGGGCCGACCAGAAATCCATGCCGTACACTTTTTTGGATGGACTCCACATCACCTGCTCGCCAGGGTCTTTTTCGGTGGTGAAGCCCAGACTGAAGTCTTTTGGGTGGCTGATCCGGTACCGGGCAAAGAGTTTGTTTTTATCTCCCAGGTAGCGTTTCGGCAATTCCCCATTCGGATCGGGCAAGGCATCGGTGTATCCCTTTTGTTGTTCCAGTGTGCGGGTTGTCCGCAGAATCAGACTATTGTTCGAGGCTTCCCGGATTCGGGTAAGGAGGCCTTTGTTGTCCTGGTTCTGCGGCACTTCATTCACCACGGCAAAGGGCAGCAGAGCATAAATGGTTTGAAGGTCAAAAGACGGTACACTTTGCAGTTCGTAAATAGAAAGCAGCCGTCCGGTTTTCTGACGGTGCAGCAACAATTGCTGGACCTGTTGTTCACTTAATATATAGGTATTGCGGAGTTCTTCCGGTGAGGCGTTGTTGAGGTCAATTGGATTGGAATAGAGAAGAAGCATCTGTTCATACAGATCTTCATAGTTGGCATCCGAACTCTGGAGGTTGAACAGCTTTTCAATGAAGTCTTCCACCTGGATTTCCGGACGAGGATAGGTCTGCGCTATTGCCTTTCCAACGAAAGCAAGAACCAGCAGAAGAAACAGAAGAGATCGCTTCATCATTTTTCAGGATCGGCTGTTTTTACGGCTCCGGTGGAGGCAGTTTTTTCTTTGCCAAGAATCATCTGCAAACCGATTCCATTGCTCCATCCCAGTTGGGGGTGGTTGGAAATACTGTAATCCAGTTGCAAATCCCGCCATTTGAAGGCAATTCCTCCGGTGGCCAGTTGGATCTCGGTGGTGAATCCGGTGCGAATCCAAAGGTTTGTCCGGATTTCGTATTCGATACCCGCTTTCACAAGGGCTTTCTGGTCAAGGTCCTTTTGCACTTCCGCCAGAAGCAACACTGATTTTACCGGCGTAAAAGAGACACCTGCTTTGGCGATGGTGGGCAGTTTTTCGTTCTGGAAATCGGATGCTTTGGTTTGGGTGATGTTGGAAATGGAAGCGGCAAAACTCACTTTGGGCGTCAGTTTTGCATGGCCACCAAAATTGAGGAGGAAATGATTCCGGGCCGGGAATTCGCTGGCCTGGACCTGGTACCATTGTCCCTGAATTCCAATGGACGCAATGCCAAATGCTTTTGCCCAGCCAATCTGGGCACGGGTTTGGTTGAACAGATCGGATCCGAACCGGGAGGCGCCAAATCCAAAGGCACCAAATTTTCCGGGTGTGGTGGCAGCGGTTACAGCGATCTGGTTAAATGCGGATGAGTTGTAGCGGTTTTCAAACGAAGCGGCCACTCCGCCTCTGTTTAGCCATCCCAGACTTCCGATGTTGTTATGGGCAGCCCATACATCGGTAAACAGGGTGGTAATCTGGCCGGTTCCCATGGATCTGGGACCAAATGAGAAGCCATCGTTTCCTGCCATCATCCGGAAACTGTTTCCGAAAAAGGATAACACAAGGAGGAGCCGGAAGGTTGATTTCATGTGCATAGGATAGTCAGTTCCATTCAAATAATACCGGTGGCAATTTGAAATCAAATTTTTTGCGCTGCAACGATTTGACCGAAAAGATTACATCTTTCTAACTTATAGAATTTTACCACGATGTAAATTGGATTTCTGGCCTATGTTCGCAACAGAATACCCTATAATGATAAGATATTTAGCTACTTGCCTCTTTGCGATACTGCCTGTCCTCTTTTCCTTTGGACAATGGAGGGCACCCAAGTATTCCAATGAATTCCTGTCCATCGGTACCGGTGCCACAGGAATGGCCATGTCGGGAGCCCAAACCGCGTTTGTATCGGATGTTACTTCCTCATACTGGAATCCGGCCGGACTTTCCGAACTGGAAAAGAAATCAGAATTCAGCGTGATGCATGCCAGCTATTTTGGCGGTATTGCCAACTATGATTATGCCTCTGTTGCCACAAAAATTGACTCACTTTCCACCATTGGGTTTTCCTATATCCGGTTTGGGGTCGATGATATTCCGGATACCCGGTTGTTGATTGACAATGGTCAGGTCGATTACAGAAGGATTTCTACCTTTTCTTCCGTAGATAATGCATACCTTTTCAGCTATGGCCGACGCAATGTGGGCATCAGAGGGTTGTCGGTCGGAGGGAATTTCAAGGTGATTTACCGTAAGGCAGGAAAGTTTGCCAATGCATGGGGTTTTGGTCTGGATGCCGGTGTGAAATATCGCTGGAAACAATGGAAGCTGGGCCTGATGGCGAGGGATGTGTCCACCACCTACAATGCCTGGGCATACAACACCAGCGAATTTGAAAGTGTTTTTGCCCAGACAGACAATGCCATTCCGGTTTCTTCTGTTGAGATTACCCTGCCCACTTGGACCCTGGGAATTTGTCGGACCGTCCCTTTCTGGAAAGACCGGATTTTAGTGACTCCGGCTCTCGACCTGGTCACAACATTCGACGGGAAAAGGAATACCGTCATCAAATCGAATTTTCTTTCCATTGATCCCCGCTTCGGACTTGAAGTGAAGGCATATAATCTTGTGGCAATCCGTGGAGGCATTGGCAGCTGGCAGAAAATCAAAAATTTCGAACAGGGTGAAAACTGGAATTATCAGATTAATTTTGGAATCGGACTCCGTTGGAAAGCCGTTTCGATCGATTATGCCATTACCGATCTGGGCAACCAGGCCGAGGCACTCTATAGTCATGTTTTCAGCCTGAAAGCTTCATTCTAAACCTGTTATGTTAACATTTTCACTCAATAAGCGCTCATTGCAACCCCGCCACTGGATTCTCCTGGGGCTACTTTACCTTGGCATTGTTCTGGCAAGTTTTGGACAGACCAGCCCTACATTCATCGATTGGGTCAAACTCAACCAGACTTATATGCAGATCAAGGTTCCGAAAGATGGTATTTACCGGATTCCGGTGAGCATGATTAACCAGCATTTCGGGAATGTCTCGAATCTGAATGCAGCTGGTTTTCAGGTCTTCAGACGAGGAAAGGAACAGGCGATTTATGTGAATTCAGGAAATGATAATTTTCTGGATGGAAACGACTACATCGACTTTGCCGGAAGGATGAATGACGGAATCACTGAAGTGGAAATGTATCAGAAACCAATGGGTGCCCGCAACGAATTCCGTTCTGTCTACGACGATACAGCACACTATTTTTTAACGTATTCTTCTGCTTTGGATGGGAAACGAGTGGTGAATAACGGATTGAACAACAATACTTCTGTTCCGTTTGAATCGTTCCACTGGCGCAAAGCTTCTACCTTTCTTTACGACAATTATTCACTGGGAAAAGGCCTCAGAGGAGATGTCACTTTTTCCAGCTATTTCACTCCAGGTGAAGGCTGGTGCGGACGCAGTTATTCGGTAGGATATGGTGATGTGGTCGGTAGTTACAATCAATTTTTGTACACAGCTGTCAAGAATATTTCGAATCTTTATCTCGGTGGGCCGCAACCGGTTCTGGAACTTCTGCAATACGGCCGGCAATCGGTAAATCACAAAGTGGAAGTGATCGTGAGCAACAATCTGATTACTCTGGACACCTTTCGATTTGCCGGCAGAAGCAGTTATTTGTTCCGGAAGCCGTTCAATGCCAATCTGATTGAAAACGGAACCTTACACATCTGGCCTGCTCCGAGAGGGACGACCAACGTTTCAGTAGCCTATGCGCAGGTTGAGTATCCGGCAACGTTTCAGATGCCCCAGGGATTTACCAGTCTTAATTTCGACCTTCATCCGAATCCCACCAATTATTCCAGGGTGCGGTTTGATAATGTTTCTTCGGCGCCTGAACTGTATGATGTCACCGATCCGTTCAATCCCATCCGGGTTGGTGTTGGATTTCAGAATGGCAGTTACATAGCCGGAATCAGCAACACGGCTGAAACCCGGAAAATGTGCATTCAGTCACAGGTTTATCTGGTGAATCCGGGTCAGGTGGAAAAATGTCAGTTTACTTCTTTTAATCCGGTTAATTTCGACTACATCATCGTCACTCACCCGAATCTGAGGAAGCCGGTTGGTTCTGTTGCCGATCCGGTTCTGGCCTATAAATCCTACCGTGAAAGTATGGAAGGTGGTAGCCACAAAGTACTCGTCCTCGAAATGTCAGAAGTATATCAGCGTTTTGGCTATGGTGACCGTAATCCATTATCAGTACGGAACTTATGTGGCTTTTTCGTTCAGAATGAAGTGAATGTAAAGGCTCTTTTCCTCATGGGAAAAGGCATCACCGTGAACAACCGTTTTGCGGGATTCTATTCGTCCATGAACCTGATTCCTACCTTTGGAATGCCAGCTTCGGATAATGCTTACGCAGTTGGCCTCGGTGAACCCGGACGAACGATTGCCTTTCCCGTTGGTCGGTTGGCAGCAAATACTCCTACCCATGTGATGACCTACCTAAACAAGGTGAAGGAAACAGAAAGCTTTGCCTATGATGATCTGTGGAAGAAAAATGTGTTCCATATCTCAGGTGGGCTCACTCCACTCGAACAAAGCTCGTTCACCAACATTATGAACAATGAACTGCGGCCAAAAATTCAGGGTCCATATATGGGAGCTTCGGTGAGCACGTTCAATAAATCATCCAATCAAACCATTGAGTACGTCGATATGAGAGCTGTCCTCAACCGGGGCATATCGCTGCTGAACTTGTTTGGTCACTCTTCCAGAACATCGCCGGATGTGGAAATCGGGCAGGCTTCCGATCCGACACAGGGATTTAACAATGCCGGAAAGTATCCGCTTGTCATCGTAAACGGGTGTTTTACCGGTAACATTTATGAAGCAGATCAGTCTCTGAACGAGAACTGGATTTTCACTCCCAATAAAGGTGCCGTCATGTTCTGGGCCGCTTCTGATGAGGGGCTTTCTGCAAATCTGAGAAGGCATATCAACACATTTTACGATATGGCCTTCACCGATTCGGCTCTCTTCGGGAAGCCTTTTGGTGTGATTCAGAAGGAGTGTATGCGGAAATATTTGTCTGTTTTGTCGGCAGAACCACAGCTCGATTCGTCTTTTATGCACCAGTTTATGATGCATGGCGATCCGGTCATCCGGATTTTTGCGGCATCAAAGCCTGACTATAAGACAGATAACTCCGAAGTTTTTCTGGCTTCGTCAAACCCCAACGCAGGCTCTGCTTCTTTGAAGCTCGGTGTGATTGTGAGCAACTTCGGTCGCAGCATCCGGGATTCGTTGAAGATTCGTGTTAACAGGCGGTACTCAGATGGTTTAAACAGCGATTTCATTTATCAGGTAAAACCAGTGTCGTATAAAGACACTTTCTATTTTGATTTGCCACAATCACAAGGATTTAATTATTCAGGGAATAATCGTTTTGAGGTGACCCTTGATTTTCTCAATGATGTGGATGAAATGAATGAATCCAACAACGTGGGATTCATCGAGTATTTTGTACCTGCTTCCGGCATCTTACCCATTTTTCCCAAAAACTACGCCATTGTCGGTAGCCGGAATGTGAAACTAACGGTTCAGTCGACCGACTTTTTCTCACCTGGCAGGAAATACATTTTCCAGATCGATACTTCAGCCCGTTTTAACAGTAGTCAGGGCATTTTTACCCAATCCCCCGAAATTCTGGCAGGCAATCTTTGCTCATGGAATTACCTTCTTCCATTGGATATCGACAGCACGGTGTTTTACTGGCGGGTCCGGTTTGCAGATCAGTTAAGTCCGGCTGACACCACCTGGTACCACATGAGTTTTGAATACATCAAGAATTCGTCCAATGGTTGGGCGCAATCGCATTTCTTTCAGTTCAGGGGATCAGAAGATGTGGGACTGGTAAAGAATTTTATTTCCCGAAGGTGGGAGTTTCCGACTCAGGAGTCATTCATTGATATTTCGGTTTCAGGAGGAAGTAAACAAGGTCCGGAATTGTATTCCTTGTTGCTCGATGGGATTTCCGTATTCAATGGATCCATCAGTTCGTCGGACTGCTATAAGCCTGGCTATCCAAGAATTGGGGCCGTAACCCTCGATCGTTGCAGCCTCAAACCCAAATTCTGGAATTATTCGAATGACCCAATCGGGTACTATGGCACAGGTTGTGGGCGACTTCCATTTTCTGTGAATATTTTCGAAATGACCAAAAGTTACAATACCCTGAGGGTGTATTTCCAGAATTACATAAACGCAAGGGTGAATGAAGGCGATTATGTGATTTTGTTTCCGCTTGATTCCGTCGTAATGGACAGTCTGCGGAAATATGGAAATGATGTATTGCCACTGATAGGAGTGGATGTTCAGGCTCTGGCAGGTCTTCAGAATGGAAATCCGTTCATCATTTTCGGAAAGAAAACCATCAACCCAAGCCCGGGACAAGCCACAGTACTGCTTCCGTTGGTGAACGGAGCTCCTGCTAACCGGCAAACATTGAATTTGAAAAAATCGGTTGAATCTGCCTGTTCTGCAGGGTTGATTACATCCACGAAAATCGGACCGGCGTCTCAATGGAAAACGCTCATCAGGCGATTTTCGGAGGGTGAAACGCCCATCTCCGACCGGAACAATATTGAGTTAATCGGCATCCGCCTGAACGGAAAAGATACCGTCCTCCAAAAACAAATCGTTTCATTCCCTCTGGATTTGACCTCCATCAATGCCGATACCTTCCCGTATCTTCAACTGCGGGCTGCTGTGAATGACAGTACGTTTTTTACTCCTTCTTCACTGAAACGCTGGATGGTGTTGTACGAAGGTGTTCCGGAAGGAGTCATCAACACAACCCTTATTCCAATCAGGGAATACCAGCCAGGCTTGCTTCAGGAAGGAGACTCCGTTGGTTTCCGTTTTGCCTTCACCAATATTTCAAACAAAGAATTTACAGATTCTGTAAAGGTTCATTTTTATATGAACGGAAATTTGACGCAGGAAAAACTTCTGGGCAAACTGAAGCCGGACAGTACCTTACTGTTCTCCTATCCAAAATTCAGTACGCTTGGAAAGTCGGGCAACAATCAGTTGCTGGCCTTTGTCAATCCGCGGATTCAGCCAGAGGAGTACTATGAGAACAATGCCCTCAACATACCGTTCCGGGTAGCGGCAGATCATTTTCAACCGGTTCTGGATGTCACATTTGATGGTGTCAAAATCATGAATGGCGACTTTGTTTCCAATACACCATTGGTTTCCGTTTCGCTGAAAGATGAGAATAAGTTTCTGATCAAATCGGATACTTCAGGCATGGTGTTGCTGATCACCCGTCCTTGTACAGGCTGCCAGACAGAGCGGATTCCGTTCAATTCTCCTCAGGTGAAAGTGTATCCCGCCGGACCGGATAATCTGTTCCGTCTTGAATACCGTCCCGAAAAGCTTGAAAACGGAATTTACCGGCTGGCAGTTCAGGGAGCAGATGTGAAAGGCAATTTGTCCGGAAGCAATGTGTATCAGGTGGAGTTCAATGTCCTGGATCAGAATACCATAACCAATTTTTATCCTTACCCCAATCCGTTTTCCACATCCTGTCAGTGGGTGTTTACTCTCACAGGTGAAATGCCGGAAGATTTCAAAATTCAGATTATGACGGTAACCGGAAAAGTGGTGAGGGAGATCATGAAATCCGAATTGGGTCCTCTGCGCATCGGAAACAACATCACCTCCTATCGCTGGAACGCCACCGATGAATTTGGCGACCGACTTGCAAATGGTGTGTATTTATACCGGGTTGTAATGAAAGAGGGCATTACTTTTGCCAAACGGGAGACGGCTGCCGACCATACCTTTACCAAAGGTTTTGGAAAGCTCTACATCATCCGGTAATCGCCTGGTTAACACTCTATGGTTCAGTTAAGAAGCCTGTTTCTGACGGGCATCTTTTGTTTCATTCTATTGGCTGGTAATGCATTTGCCGGGAACCGGATTGTGCATGGATTTTCCAAAGATGCCGCTACTGGTATTGCCATCCCATTCCCGAAAATCGTTGTAGAAGGTGGCTCTGAATGGATGGGTGATATGGAGGGCAATTTCACGGTTTCCGTTCCGGATGGTCCTGTAAAAGTGACGGTGATGGCCTATCAGTATCTGGAAGCAGAAGTAAATCTGGCCAGTGAAGATTCGGTGAAAGCCTATTTGTATTTCGCTCATCCCTTTACATTTCAGACCATTACGATGGGGCCTGCCAAAAGCATAATAAAAACACTGCTGAAGAATCGTTCGAAAGCAGACCCAAGGCAGGAACGAAACTTTCAGTATCAGAGCTACAACAAGATTCTGATCAGCACCCAGTATTTCTCGGCACTGAAGATTTACCTCGATAATCTGATCCAGCTTTTTTCACCCGTCCGGTCGAATAACTTTTCAACGGACCACCACATTTTCCTGATGGAATCGGCTTCGGAGCGATTGTTTCAATCACGTTTTCAGCAGAAGGAACGCGTGATTGCCTCCCGGGTTTCGGGTATCAATAAGCCTCCGGCCCTTTCACTTGTTTCGGGATTTGAGCCTTTAAGTGTGTATGAGCCTTTTCTGAGGATTGGTTCCAAACGATATATTTCACCTTTGGCGGGCCGTCCGGGGAAACGGTACATTTTCTTTATGACCGACAGCATCCGGATGGATTCCCAAACGGTGTACATCATCAAATTCAATCCGAAATCACTGCGAAACAAAGAATTGCTCCAGGGTTTTATCTATGTGGCCAAATCGCCAATGGGTGTGATCGGGTTCCAGATGTGGCCGGCATTTGACAGAGAAAGTACCTATAGCCTCCTACAGAAATGTGAGTTACTACCATCCGGACGATGGTTTCCGTCTGAAATCAAAACCACCTACCAGACAAACCGGCTGGGTGCTCTCAAAATTCCCATCACCGCATCAAGCAAAACCTATTTATTCAACGTGCTGAAACTGGATAAGCCCGATAGTGTCCGGTTTGATGAAGTGATTTTTGAGTTTCAGAATGAAGATCTCAACAAAGAATCTGCTTTTCCGGCACGACTCCGTCAGGAAAGACTGAGCCAGCAGGACAAAAATACGTATCAGTATTACGAAAGTGTTGGATCACTGAGAGGTGTGGACCGCTACCTCACATTCGGACAGAAACTGGCCGCCGGCCGGATTCCGTTTGGTCGGGTGGATGTAGTGTTCCGGAAAGCAATCACAGTGAACGACCGGGAAGGACTCCGTCTTGGTCTCGGTTTGCAATCGACAGAGCTCTGGTCAGAAAAACACCAGGGCGGTGGTTATTTTGCCAAAGGACTCAAAGACAAACAGTGGAAGTTCGGTCTGAATTACCGCTACTTTCTCAATGACCGGAATTCATTCTACGCCCAATGGAAAAACGATCTGGCCGAACCCGGTATTTTTCAATTTGCGTTTAACAATCTTCAATACCCGACCGAACAGCTTCGTCTGATCCGGATTTCGAGGTTTGATGCCGTCAATGTTGCCGAAGTGGGTTGGGATAAACAGTGGCTTCCCAATGTCTTTACCCGTCTTTCTGCAGAAGGGGGAAGGCGCAATTACCTTTACACGTATCAGTTTGTACCCGATTCGAACGCCACTGGCACAGACGTGGCTGAACTGAAAGCCGATCTGCATTGGTCGCCGGGAGAGCAGTTTGCCAGGTTGGGAAATGAAAAATTCAGCCTCAAGTCGGATTACCCGGCTTTCTGGCTTCAGATAGCACAGGGGTACAAAGGCGTTTCCAGAGATGCCTTCACATTTACTAGGCTGGAGGCCAAAATGCAGTGGACACGCAAAATTCTGGGGTTTGGTGAAATCGGAATTCAATGTGTGGCAGGTTGGCAGAAAGGTCAGGTTTCATACCCCTTGCTGTTTTCAAACCGTGCTTCGTACCGCGATTTTTCTCTTCTTTCCTACAACAGTTTTGAAACCATGCGGTACAATGAGTTTCTGCAGGACCGGTATGTGAGTGTGTTCTTCTCCCATAAGTTTACCAAAATGCAGATTTCAACATTGCCCTACCGTCCGTATTTCAGTTTTGTTCACAACATGGGATGGAGCCGCCTTGGGAATCCGGAAAACCATCGGTTTATCAAAGCTCAGGATATGCCCAAAGGGTATTTTGAAAGCGGACTTTTCCTCAACGACCTGTTCGTGATACCATTGACTGGCCTCAACCTGGGAATTGGTGCCGGTATTTTTATTCGGTATGGTCCATATGCACTCAAAGGCTATCTCGATAATGTTGCCTTTAAGTTTTCCACCAACCTCGGATTCTGACAGGCAGAACTGTGCTCAGCAGGTTTACTTCAATGAAGTAAGAAGCGCTTCATTGAGGAGATCAAGTCCCATCTTTTCCAGCAACGGATTGTTCTGATTGGCCAGTAACACAATCCCGGTTTTCTTTTCCGGACAAAACGCCATGTACGATGAAAAACCTCCTGTACAGCCTCCATGCCAGAGTATTGGTCCGGAGCCGGTAAGCTGACCGGTGAAATTGTCGATGTTCCATCCTTTCCCCATAGCACCGATGGGAAAGGACACCACTTTCTGATGGGTATTGTGGAATACATCATACAGTGAACTGTTGTTGAAAAGCTGTGCTTTGAGGAAAATACTCATATCTACAATGTTGCTTCGGATGGCGTCGCTGGCCTGCAATACCGGAAAATGCCAGTTGCATGTCACGTTCCCGTTTATATCGTGACCTTTTGCCAGCAAGGCAGAATCGCGGAGAATCAGACTTGTTTTTTTCATACCCAAAGGGGCACATATGTCGTTCACCAGCAAGTTTTCATAACTGCGGTGCGCTTTGTATTCCATCACATCGCCCAGAAGAGAAATGGCAATCTCGGAATATTGATAATTGTGCCAGCCCGGTGCTTTTTTATCAGCCGGACTCCGGTAATAATAATCGGAATGTGACCGGTATAATTTCTCGAACGGATTGCAAGGATGGAGCCGGGCTGTATCAAGCAATTCCTGTTGAATGCGGGGAAACCCGCCGGTGTGCGTTGCCAGATGCAGCAGAGTGGTACCGTCGTCCAGGGAGGGAACTCTATCTGCTGGCAGGGAATTATAGAGGTGGTCGTTCCAGTTGAAAAGTCCTTTCCGCGAATGCAGTTCGGCCAGTGATGTGGTGAATACAATCGTGAGATCGCCCAGTTCAAATAAGGTAGATGTGTCGATGGTTTCTCCGGTAACCAGATTTTTTACACCGAAGGATTTATAGAGAATGGTGTCACCTTTCACCAAAGCCAAAGCAAGGCCAGGTGTGTTTTTTCGATCCAGGTAATATTGACATTCTCTGTCGATCTGCTGGCTTAGGTTGTGCGTGTCTTTTCGAAGAGAAATGGAAATGTATAGCCAGCCGGAATACAATAAAATCGATCCGATTGCGATCAGTACCAGAATTCCAATGATTTGTAAAAAACGTTTCAACCTCAGCCCGTGTTTATTTCAGAATTGTAAACATAATTGAGAATCTGGTTTCGATTCCAGAAAATTGAGTTCCTGTTCAGAAACGGGTTCGGGCAAGATTCTATTCAAGTGTCCAGCGGATTCCGGCATATCCTGTCATGCCCTGAACCGGTGCATAATTGTACGAGGGATCAAACGTATAACCGTTCGGATTGTCGGTCGAAATTGATTTGTCAAACGGATCGAAAGGACGAAGAATCGGATTTTTGGGAATGAAATTCAGAAGGTTGCGGACACCGGCAAAAAGCTCAAAACCATGCAGAAACTGACGGCTCGCCTGTAGATTCACCAGGGGGTAAACAGGAGACCAGGCAGGCCGGAAATCGTTGGGAAAAACAGGGAGTTTCATCGGTCCGTTGATTCGCCCTGTCAGATCCACCATCCATCTTCCGGTTTTGTAACCCAGACTGAATGTACCGGACGCTGGTGGGGCAAACTGTTGCTGGATTTTTTCCAACGGACCATCGTGGGTTCGGTTCATTCGAAACACCTGCATCAGGGTTATGCCTGCCATCGCTTTCCATCCGTTTTCAAAATTTCGCTCATAATTCAGCGAAACACCTCTCGAAATTCCATAGCCATTCAGATTGTCGTAGATGATTTTATCCGGATCCGAATCAAAGTCGCCAATAATCTGGTTTGAAAAACGACTGTAGAACACGTTGATTTCCAGATTGCTGAATCCGTTTTTGTGAGCGAAGTATCCCTGATAACCCAAATTGATGTTCCAGCTTTTTTCTGGGTTCAAAGACCGGGCAATCACTACCTGCCGTGCACCTGTGAGTGCGGCATGGTCCTCGGTAAACAGATTCACTACCCGAAAACCACTTCCACCGGAAGCACGGATGCTGTGGTCAGAATTCATTTTCCATTTCATTCCGGTGCGGGGTGTCAGGATGTGGCCATGTACCGAGTGGTGATCGTACCGCATACCAGCCAGTACAGAAAGTTTTGGTGTGACCTGATAATCGGCCTGTGCAAAGATGCCAGGCAGAAAAGTCCGGGCATTCTGATTCCGGACTTTCTCTACTTCTGAAACCTGTGTCGCCGGTGTGTTGTCATCATACAACATAAACCGAACCGGAATGCCGGACACCCAGTGAAGATTCTCTTTCGATCCGGACCAGATCAGTTGGGCAAAACCGGTGTGCTGAAACGCCAGAAAGTGATTCCGTCCGTAGTATGAATTCTGAAAATGATAATTGTATGAATAATCGAGTTTGAGTTGACCGTTTTGTGAAAGGGGAAGAGTTCCTAAAAGTTCTGCCCGGCGGGTGACAATCGATTCGCCGTATACCGAATCACTTCCTTCCCAGCGTGGCGACCATTGCATTTCCCCGCCCCAACGGTCTTCGGCAAACACACGAACAGCCAATGATTTTTTGCCCTGGGTTTTAGAACGGAAGTCCCATTTATTAAAAATCGAAATTCGTTTTTGCAAAGCCAGATCGGTGAAGTTGTCGCCATTGATGTCTTTGGGGATTCCGTAGTGAAACAGATTCACCCCCAGCAAAGCCTGGTGTTTCCCCGCTTTCCATTTGGTTGAAATGTCAGAGGAGATTTCCCCGATCGACGTTCCGGATAGTTCTGCCCGGACAATGGGAGCACTTCCGGCATCTTTGGTGATCACATTGATCACACCGGCCAATGCCTCGGAACCATACAGCGTGGAGGCAGGACCTTTCACCACTTCAATCCGTTTAATCAGCGATTGAGGGATTCCGGCCAGACCATAAACCGTGGACAGGGACGATACAATGGGCATTCCGTCGATCAGAATCATGGTATAAGCCCCCTCTAAACCGTTGATGTGAATATCACCCGCACTGCACACATTGCAGTTGAGCTGGGGTTGAACACCGTTGATCATGTTCACCGACTCCATCAATGACGGTGCCCAGGTTTTCCGGAACAATGCGGGTGTGTACACTTCAATTGGAAGTATCGATTCTTTCCGTTGCACTTCGTTCATTGTCCCACTCACCACCACTTCATCGAGATCCCGGTTTTTAGGCTGAAGGTGAAAAACCTGGAAGCTTCCTTTCCCGATAAGGAAGGTATCGGTCACGTAGCCGGCTGCGGCAATGCAAATCTGTTTGTCCGGAACCGCCAGCACCGGAAACCGGAACAGGCCTGTTTCATCGGATGAATATCCCCGTCCGGAAGGCAGCAGTTTCACTTGGGCAAAACCAATGGATGACTCATTTCCGGCATCCCGGATTTTTCCCTGAACCTCATTTTTCTGTGCATACAACTGCGTCTGCCAAAGGCTGAACAGAATGAAGATGAAAGAATTAAGGCCTGCGGAATTCATAATATTAGGCAAACCTAAGTTATTAATTTGGTATGCTAAAATAAAATCATTTGCATGACTTGACTTTTATTGGTTTCGAAGTTGGACGGATTCTCTGTCCAGTGAATTTAGTCTGCCTTGTTGGGGTTCTTACATCAGCTCTCTACCTTTGAAACATGATTCAACATCCCTGGCACGAAGTCCCCTCCGGATTTGATCCGGAAAGCGGACGGGTGCATGCATTGATTGAGATTTCAACTGGTATGCGGACGAAATACGAAGTCGACAAATCCAGTGGCCTGCT
>DAIOVD010000042.1:0-5248 GCA_036759185.1 Catalimonadaceae bacterium
TCTGAGCGTTTTTGCGGACCATCCAATCTGAATACAACAGAAATAAACAGATGGCTATGATTCCAGAGCCTAAAATCCGGTACGCAATCCGTTTATTTAATCTGTGCAGAATTCGCATCATTCCCGTACCACCGTCGTTTCCCAGCCGTCATACTCTCCTTCATACTCCTGTGCTGTTTCCCATAGGTACAAAACCACTTCGTCGATGTTTTCTTCGGTGGTGCAATCTTCCCGGGAGACCAATAATTTATAGTCAAGTGGTTTGCCTTCTTCAGCCGGGATGTTTTCACAGCTGTAGCCCTGACTTACAACCGACCGTGTAAAATCCGCCCGGTTTTCTTCTGTGGGGAAATATACCCAGTGTTCAATTTTTCTTGGCTGATCGGGCTTGTCTCCATATTCTTCCAATTGAGCAAGCAATCTCCGGTTCTGGATTCGCTGAAATTCTCTTTCATCCGGCAACAGAAATTCAAAATAGGTTTCCCATTCCGGTTCTTCGCTGATTTCCAGTTGGGCAGAATAACCCTCAAATTCTGAAATACTGTTGATCACAACCGAAGCCGCATTGGCCGTTGTGGCGGCATAAAAGTAAAAGGAACGGTGTCCGTTATGCGCAATGCGGCCTGCAAAAACGGCATCCAGTTTGTCGCCCAGTTCGCAGGACAGATTGTCTTCGATTTCAGAAAGTTTCTCCAGTTCGTGCCCTTTCGGAAGTCCGTTTTCATCGGGATCCATCACACGTATCGAAATGTGAATCAGGTGGATTCTCTCTTCCAGCGGAGCAAATCGCCTCAGGTCCAGATCAATGGCAATGCTGGCGGGCTTTTCATCCAGCAAGCAGAAATAGGCATCCCAGTCCGGGTGGTATTGTTCTTCCATAACCGAACGCAATAAAGTGAATGGCCGCTAATCCGTCACTTTCGAATCGGACAAAGCGGTGATAAAAATATCTTCTTCGCCCGCCGATTGCAGTCCGGTTTTGCCAAATGAAGATTTGGCTGTAAAGGATCCGCAAATCCAAAGATTGCCTTTCGCATCCAGTTTATGACCGGCACATTGAAAGGTGGAATTGAAGTCCTGTTTTCTTAATTCATCGAGATTGCCCCGGTTGTCCCAGCGGGCAATGAAAACCTGGTTGTCAAATTCGCTCTTCAGGGTCTTTTTTCCGGACTCAATAAACTTATTGAAATAACCTGCTACCATCACAGACTTCTGATTTTCCGTCAGTTGAATCGACAGCCCCTCATCCACATTGTCTCCCCCCAAAGTGGAAATCCATTGTACCTGTCCGTCGGTTTTGATGGCACAGACAAACACATCGGTCTGTCCTTTGGAGATCTGAACCTGGTCGGTAAACTGGGTTTCGCCTGAGAATTTGCCAGTCAGATAGACAGTTCCCTGCACATCCGTCACGGCATCCGAAATCTGCGACTGGGCATCAAATCCGGAAAACGATTTTGTCCAGAGAATGGTGCCGGTTGCTTCCATACGGACGGCAAATGAGGACTTCGAACTGTTGCCCACCAGTTCCCGTTCTTCCACATACAGAACCTGATCATATACACCGGCTGCGACCACACGGCCCCAGGGATCGGTGCTGAGCATCGTAATTTCATCAAAGCCGGAGCCACCCATTACTTTGGTCCAGGAGACGGTGCCCTGCCAGTCCAGTTTGGTAACGAATCCGTCGGTCATACCCATTTGTCGTTTGATCGTAGCATCATACGGACCTGAATACAGGCCGCCAATGTACACTCCCCCCTGGTCGGTGACAGCAATGGCCTGTGGAAGAGCCGTTCCGGATGTCTCCAGTTTATTGACCCAGACTAGGTTCCCTTTCGGACTGATTTTAGCAACAAACACATCCGCCCCTTTTGTGATCAGGGTTTCTTTTTCAAACTGTGCGGTGTCGGTAAAGACGCCTGTGATGTAAAGGTTGCCTTCCGGATCGCCTGTAATGGCGGTGGCAAAATCATCCAGCTTTCCACCGTATGATTTGATCCAGAGCGGGATTCCGTCCGGATTATAGGCGGCTACATACACATCGCCTCCACCTATACCCATGATTTCTGTCTTATGAAATTTGGCCTGAAGACTGAAGCTTCCTGTTACGTAGAGGTTTTTCTGGGGACTGGCCCAGAGTCCGTTGGCCAGGTCGGTATTGGCGCCACCTGCCCGTTTTACCCAGTTGACCTGCGCAAAAACGGACGGAATCAGAAGGCTAAAGAAAAGAAAGAGGGTGGTTTTCGTCATGAAGGATCGACAGTGAATGCTGACAGCAAAGAAAACCGTTCGAAAGCAAGTAGACGCATCAATTCAACCGATTCGTCTGCCGGGAAAGATTTATACGGAATTAGAAGGGGAACGCTTAGTTCGTTTGCAGCTGTTTCTTGAGATCGTCCACCGTCCGTTTGAAGGAATTGTCGGTATCGATCAGATTATGAACGCATTGAACGGCATGGATCACAGTGCTGTGGTCGCGGCCACCGAAATATTGTCCTATTTGTTTCAGGGAATAGTCCGTGTATTCTTTTGCAAAATACATCGCTACCTGGCGTGCGGTTGCAACTTCTTTCTTGCGGGTTTTGTCTTTCAGGTCGTTGATGCTCACCGAAAAATACGCACTCACCGAACGCTGGATTTTGTCGATGTCGACTTCCTTTTCAATGTTCTGAACAATGTTTTCCAGAATCTTTTTAGCCAGGGTGAGATCGAATTCCTGTTTGTTGAGAGAACTCTGTGCGATCAATGAAATGAGGGCGCCTTCCAGTTCACGGATGTTGGTGTCGATGTTGATAGCCAGATATTCGACCACTTCGATCGGCATGTTCACACCATCGTTCTGCATTTTTTTCTGAATGATGGCCATCCGGGTTTCGAAATCCGGTTGCTGCAAATCAGCGGTGAGACCCCATTTGAAACGGGAAATCAGACGCTCGTGCATGCCTTTCAAATCTTTCGGCGAACAATCGGAACTCAGAATGATCTGCTTTCCTGCCTGCTGAAGGTGGTTGAAAATGTGGAAGAAAATCTCCTGTGTTTTTTCCTTGCCCGCCAGAAACTGAACATCGTCGATGATGAGCACATCCATGTGCATGTAATGCTCAGTGAAATCGTTGGCCGCATTTTTGGTCAGCGATTCGATGAACTGGTTGGTGAACTTTTCAGATGAAATGTAGATCACCTTCCGCTGGTTGTCGAGCTCCCGGATTTTGTTTCCGATGGCGTGCATCAGGTGAGTTTTACCCAGACCCACTCCGCCATACAGCATCAATGGATTGAAAGAGGTAATACCCGGTTTAAATGCGACAGCCAAACCAGCTGAACGTGCCAGACGGTTGCAGTCGCCTTCCACAAAATTATCAAAGCTGTAAGACGGAATCAGATTGGACTCGTCAAAAATCCTGTCTTTTTCCAGACGGTGAAAAAAGGCGGACTTACCGGTTTTCATTCCGTTATCGGCATGATTTCCGTTCATATGCTGGATATGCTGCGGAACCGGTTTCAGATTGGGGTATCCTTCTTTAAAAGCTCCGTTTTCCTGTTTCACCGGAGCGGGAGTGCCGTTTCCCTGATTGGGAAGTGTCATGTGAAGAGGACGATTGTTGCGGTCTCCCTGATCCACCACAATGGAATATTCCAGTCTTGCTTTCGGACCTATGATGGACTGCAAAGCAAACTGCAATTCCTTCACAAAATGTTCTTCCAGCCATTCGTAAAAATACTGACTTGGAATTTCGATTGTGAGTTGCTGACCATGAAGTGATAATGGAACAATAGGCTCGAACCAGGTCTTGAATGATTTCTCATCCACCTGATTCTGAATAATTTGAAGGCATTGATTCCAGGCACTTCGATGGTTATGCATGCAGAGGTTTGATATTAAGACGTGTGGCTTTTAAAATTGGGGAGGCAAAAGTCAGTCGCGGAATTCAATTTAAAAAATGGGTTCCGGATATTTTCGGAATGTCGGCATAAGGTTTTTTGAAAATAGAATTTGGACGTTTTTTTTTTCCTTCGTTATCAAATTGTTACCGGAAATCCAGCTCCCGCAACAATGCATACAAATTTTAAAAAACGAATAATTCTGTAAAAAAACCGGCCGGTTGAGCAAGACTTTTCCCTGGCTTAAGCAAGGCTTCATTCGAAATATATTTATGAATTTGTTTGTTTAATGTATTGTGATTCAGTGGAATGGTGAAAATATTTCATCCTTTTCAAACTCAAAGTCAGGGGTGTGTTGAATTTTAACCTATCTTTTACCAATCCGGATTTTCCTCTTCAAACCAGATGAGAATGATCAGGCAGGAAATCCCATTTTTTCATACGCATTGATTTGCGAATGAGATGTTGGAATTGAGTCAGTCTTACCATCGCAAAATCTCAGGAATTATTGGCCAATATTTCGGGATCTGACTGTTTCAGATTGAATTCCGGATTTATGGTTGTAGTGTGTTTTTGTTGCAATAAACTCTTCGTAAAAAAGATTCTTAAAAGTTGGGCGTAGACTTCGGTCTACGTCCGTGCGTTGGTGAATCTTAGATTCACGAGTCCTTTCAACATCTCACTCCATCATAGTCTTTTACTTCTCCAAACAGTTTTCAACTATTTCCACCTAATTGCCTTTCTCAAATCGACCAACTATCAACCAAGGGTTTTTTATGGCCTTTATGAAATCCACCTTCCTCGCCTTCCTTTTCTTCTGTGGATTTGCGCAGGCCCAATCCAAAAAGGACATCGTCATCGGTAAACACGATACCCTCTATTCGAACATCTTAAAAGAAAACCGCGAACTGTGGGTCTACATTCCACCTCTCGAAAATCCCGACATCCGGTCTGCTACCTATCCGGTGCTGTATCTGCTCGACGGCGACCGCCTCTTTCTCCAAACCGCCGGAATTCTGGACCATCTCAGCGGACCCTACAGTGGCGAACGCTGTCCGAAGATGATCATCGTCGGCATTGTTCACAGCAACCGAATGAAAGACTTACTCCCCGTTACAAAGGACGGAGCCCTCGAAACCTGCGACGATTTTACCGCCTTCCTGGAAAAGGAACTGATTCCCTATATCGACCGCACCTACCCGACGCAACCCTACCGAACGTTGCTCGGGCATTCGCTGGGTGGATTGCGGGTGGCCAATACGCTGCTGTCGCAACCGCAGATTTTCAACTCGTACATCGCACTCGATCCCAGTGCGGGGCACGATATGGGCGTTTGGTCGGAGCGGTCTTCAAAATTGATTCC
>DAIOVD010000042.1:5348-9401 GCA_036759185.1 Catalimonadaceae bacterium
GGATGGGCGGAAAATCTACGATGCGAAGGTGAGCACCGAACAGGCTCTGGCGATCCTGGAGAGAAAGTACCAGGAGATTTCAACGCAGATGGGCTATGTCGTTTTGCCTTCCGAAGAATACGTGATGGAAATTGTGGGACAATTGCTGAACCGTGGCCAGACCGAAAAAGCCAAAGCCTTTGCCCGGCTCAACATCAAAAACTACCCCCAAAGCGAGCTGGCAAAATTTTATGTGAAGGAGATTGGGGAGTAGGGTGGGGGAGATTTAGGATTAGTTATTGCATGGATGACAATCGATAATCATTTCCATTGATATAAATCTTATTTCAAGGCTTCCTGGTATGTATTTTTAGGTATTGAGTGATTTCCTCGTTAGAAAAATTAACGAATTGAGATATCCACTTCTTTCAATCTTTTTTTTACAAAATTCCCCCGGTTTGGTAGATTGATAATTTTTTTCCTAAGTTGCCGACAGTACTTTTTTATTACCAATTTTAACCTTATTTTATGTTCAAAAAGTTTATGCTGGCTGCATTTATTGCGGCCTGCCTTGGCGTTGCGCCTGTTCAGGCGCAGGCGACTAAGGTAAAAAAAGTTGTGTTTCAGGGATTCTGGTGGGATTACTGGAACAACAATTTCAGCAACGGATGGTCGAATTATCTCACGGAACTGGCCCCGCGGCTTAAGTCCATGGGTGTGGATGCCATCTGGATTCCTCCTTCATACCGCAATGGTTCTACGGGTTCCGTAGGCTATGGTCCGTTTGATGAGTATGATCTGGGCGACAAATACCAGAAAGGTTCCGTCCGCACCCGGATGGGAACCAAAGACGAACTTCTCCGAATGGTGGCCGTGATGCACGCCAACGGAATTGAAGTGATTCAGGATGTGGTGCTCAACCACACCAGCAGTGCCGGTTCCAACACAGGAGCGGGAGGACAGGATCCGGAAGTAAACTACTCAATGCGGAACCAGGGCGGATACAAAAACTTCCGCTACGTATCGTATGTGAGTCCGGCGATTGATGAGTCACAAAACGACTATTTCACCCGAAGCGGCCGCTGGCCAAAAAACTATCCGAACTTCTATCCCAATCTGAACAACAACTGCACCACGGGTGACATTTGTTCCGATTGGTGGGGGCCGGATATTTCGTATGAATCCACCGCATACGGACAGAGTTCCAATGTGCCAACAACCGGAACGGTCACAGTCGGTGGTTTCACCCGTTCGTATTTCAATCCTGCACAGGGTTCAAACTACATGCGTGACAACGGTCGCAACTGGCTGATGTGGTTGAAAAAACAAACAGGAGTCGATGGATGGCGCTGGGATGCCGTGAAGCATTTTCCGATTTATGTGCAGGAAGACTATACCTACAACACCAAATATACGCTTCCAACCTGGGCTCAGGGAGGCGAGGCTATGTTTAACGTGGGTGAGTGGATTGGCAACAAATCGGAACTGGATGCGTACGTAACCAACGTTCGCAGCGGAACCGAAGAGCACACCGGAACCTTCGATTTTTCACTTCGTGGCTATGGTCCGAATGGCGGAGTGTACGGAATGGTGCTGGGAACCGGAGCGTACAACTTACAAAATATGCCGGGTGAGCAACAGGACAAGCGATACTATAATTATAGTACGCAACGTGTTCACCGGACGGTTCCGTTTGTGAACAGCCACGATACCTATCGTCCCCGTCTGGATGCGTCGGGTAATTTTCTGAAACCACTCGGAGATGCATCGGGCTGGGATACCGGAAATGAAGTGGGTGGAAACGGACAGCACATCGATCCCCGCGAGCCAAGATTGTATGCGGCCTATGCCACAATTTTCTCGGTCGATGGAAACCCAACCGTTTTCTTTGAAGATTTGTTCGACATCGGAACCACCGGCAAACGCTGGAGCCATTTGCCATCCAGCACCGTTGACCTTCCGGTTCGTGAAGACATTGCCAACATCATGCGGGCACACGGAAAACTGCAGTTCAAAAACGGCGACTATGCCGTGGCCACTTCACGTGGTGGTGCACAGGCACCGTATTATGCCACCGGAGGAAGCGGAGACCACGTTGTATTTGAGCGTATCGGCAAAGCCATCATTGGTGTAACCGATGCTTTCAGTTCCGTCGCCAACAACACAGCCGATCAGCAGGTTTGGGTGAGTGTGGGAGATGCTTCCTGGAATGGCAAAGCCCTGATCGATTATTCAGGAGCGCATGGTGTTACAACCTCAACCGTACAGGCTGACGGACGGGTCCTGATCAAAACTGCTCCTTGCGGACACACCATTTCCGGAGCAAGAGGACACGGGTATTCCATCTGGGCACCGATTCCAACCGGTGTTACGTTCAGCACTGTGAATGATATCTACAATTACCTCATGACCTACAATCCGGGTCGCAGCACATTGACAACACAGGAGTGGGAGATGGCCAACGATCTGGGCGACAGCCACGCCAGTTCTTTGAAACAAGGTGGCGCATTGCCAACCAATTCAACAGCACAGCGTACAGTTGGACGGATTTATGTGAATGCAGGTTCACCTGTTTCCTACAAGTTGTATCCGGAGGTAAATGGCCGTTCTCAAAACATGGCTTTGTATAATACCAGTGGTACTATCTTGTCTCAGGTTACCGGCACTTCCAGCAATACTGCTCCTCTTAGTGGAACATATACTCCCACTGCTGCTGGTTGGTTGACCATCAAAGTCAAAAATTCAAATGCGACAACAGCCGGAATGAAAGTTTGGGTGAATACAGCTTATACTGCACCGACTACTGTCAATACCCGTACTTCACCGGGAAATCTTCGTGTGGCAGTTGAGGATGAGTCAGAAGGAATTTCTACCGAAGAGCTGAATACCAATGGAGCCAGCATCGAGGTGTATCCAAATCCAACGACGTCTGATGTCAATTTCACCTTCCAGAATCTGGGTGCCGATGAAGTGATGACTGCCAGGCTGGTCGATCTCAAAGGTCGTGAACTGTTGGTCGTCGAAGGAACACAGGCTGATATGCAGGCACATTTCAACAAGGCGTTCGCTGATGTGAAAAGTGGTATCTACATTTTGAGTGTTGATTCTCATAGCCTCAACCAGCGAATCCGTCTGGTAAAAAAATAGGAATATTCAATCCATAACAGAAAAGCCCGGAGCACAAGTTCCGGGTTTTTTTTGTTTCTGATGTTGGTTTTTGAATAGGGAAATCTGTTCAATAGACTGAATTACATTCCTGTAAAGTCTGCAGGAAATAAGATTCTGGTTTCGCCTTCTTTCGCCCCATTCCTAATTCTCAATTCCTAATTCCTAATTGTCCCTTCTCTCCCTTCCCGTTACTTTATTGAGCTCACTTTCATAATCCGGGTGGTTGCTTTTCATAATCTGGTCCCAGAAAGAAAAGTAGAGTCCATAATTTGACGTCATGTACCGGTGGTGCATGTTGTGGTGGGTACTGGTGTTTTGCCATTGTCCCAATTTTGAGTGGTAAAACCAGTCCGGGAAAATTTCAAATCCCAGATGACCGATGGTGTTCATCAGAATCATAAGAAACAGAAAAATAAACAGAGCAAGTGGATGAAAGGGAAAGATGGCGAGGCTCAAGGGTAGAAAAACAGCGTTCACAATAGCTTCCAGCGGGTGGAAGGAAAACGATGCCCATGGCGAAGGATTGGTGGAACGATGATGTATTTTGTGTACCCACCGATACACAGAAGGCAGATGCATCCAGCGATGTGTCCAGTAAAACCAGGTGTCGTGCAACAACATAAGACAGACAACGGATCCTGCCAGCTTTGCCAAAGACAACGGATCTGTAAGTGGAGTGAACCGGTTTGGGAAATAGCCATGAATCCGGCACCACACACTCAGATAACCGATGGCGCCGAAAATAAGGATGGTGCGCAAAGAGTACATTACCTCATTTTGCAGAGAAGATGGGGAAGGAAACCGGGGCTGAATTTTCCGGTGCTTCCAGGGATGTTTTTTCCAGATGTAAAAGACAACATAAAAGCCGCCGGCAAACAGCACATAGCGAAACAGATTGACCAGAAA
>DAIOVD010000042.1:9501-26754 GCA_036759185.1 Catalimonadaceae bacterium
TTCTTCATGGGCTGTTCTGGCTGGTGTTCATTTATCTTTCTTCTTCTTTTTGGATCGGGGTAATTTCAGTTGAGGCGTTGGTACAACGAAGTCTTCTGGTAACCGGTACCAATGCCATTATGGGCTACGGCAATATTTTCTTCCTCTTTCCGCGTTTTTTTCTGAAGAAACAATACGGATTGTATGCCCTGGTTCTGGTGTTGTGGCTCATTCCGTTTGTCTGGCTGAGGATGTGGCTGGAACCGGAATTTCTGAAAGGTACTCCGCTGGACTCCAAACTTCCGGATCAGGCATATCGGATCATTATTGCCGGTTCTTCTTTGGTGATGCTGGCTCTGAGCCTTGGGTATGCACTGGCGGAGCGGTACTTCGCTTTTTCACATCAGCAATCCAACCTCGAAATGCAACGGCTTCAGGCCGAAACACGGTTTTTGCGTACACGCATCAATCCCCATTTTCTTTTCAATAGTCTCAATAACCTGTATGCACTTACTCTTTTGAAGCACGATAAAGCACCGGAAGTTGTGCTTCGGCTGTCGTCTCTGATGCGATTCATGCTTCATGATTCTGAGCAGGAGACCTTTACCATCCGGCAGGAAATTCAATATTTACGCGATTTTGCAGAACTCGAAATGCTTCGGTTTGAATCTAAGAAAGACGTGACTCTCGATATTCAGGTAGCCGATGAAAATCTGGTCATCAGCCCCTTTCTGTTTATTCCTATGGTGGAAAACTGTTTTAAGTACTGTCCGTTTGATTCGGTCGGCAATGCCCGGGTGACGATCCGCCTCCGCCAGGATTCTCCCGGGAAGCAGTTGGTTTTTGAAGCAACCAATACCGTCCGTGAGGAAGCAGACACGAGCCAACAACCAGCCACAGGTGGAATTGGACTGGCCAATCTCCGGAGTCGACTTTCCATATTGTATCCGGAAGCCCATATTTTTAAAACCTTTCAAAAGGACGGAATCTTTCATGCACATTTAACCATTGATCCGGGTAAACGATGAAGGCGGTAATTATTGACGATGAGTATCTGGCCAGAGAGCTGATTGCCAACCATATCTCAAATATTCCGGGAATGGAAATCGCAGGAAAATTTCAGAATCCGGTGGAGGCCCTTCCTTTTCTTCAGCAGAATCCGGTCGAATTGTTGTTTCTTGATATTCACATGCCTCAGATTTCAGGTATGGAAATGATCCGGCTTCTTCATTACAAACCCAAAGTGATTCTTACGACGGCTTTTCAGGATTATGCGCTGGAAGCCTATTCGCTTGATGTGGTGGATTACCTGCTGAAACCTGTTTCATTCAGCCGTTTTCTGCAGGCAATCAACAAACTGGGTCCTCTGTCATCTGCCGCCATTGAGGATTTGAATCCTGGTTTTATTGCGAAGGACCATTTCTGGATACGCACTCAGCAGAAGTCTGTTCGTATTCAGACAGATGATTTGATCATGGTGGAAGGGCAGAAAGAATATCTGGCCTATTATACAATAAAGGAACGTTGGCTGGCTCTGGGGTCGTTCAAAAATCTGGAAGAGCAACTTCCATCGGATCGTTTTTTACGGGTGCACAAAAGTTATCTGATCGCTCTGCCTTTTGTGCGTTCGTGGTTCGGACATGAACTTGAAATGGAAGGAGGATTCAAAGTTCCGGTGGGAGGAACCTACCGGGAAACCATTGTTCAAAAACTGGGGCTTCCATGACACACTGGTTCGTCTGCATTTTATTCGTTCTGTCATTTGGAACGGTCCATCATACAGGTCCGGGTCCTGATTCAAAGAATGGCTGCCAACAGGAACAAAGGTTGCGGCAGGCTGGTCTGGTGGATGTGCGGGATGTGATGCCTGGAGTGGTGGTCGATCTTCGGTATTCGGGCACCAACAATTTCCTGAAGGAAGATATTTATGGGTGTCTGCAAGTAGCGTTCGTACAACCGGATGTGGGAGTTAAGCTCAAAAAAGCCTGTGAAATTCTAAAGGCAGAAAGACCAGATCTCCGGTTTTGTGTGTACGATGCCGGCCGTCCGAAGTGGGCACAACAAGCGTTGTGGGATCACATCGATAAACCTGAGCATATAAAACCAGTGTATGTGGCCGATCCGAAGAAAGGTTCCATTCATAATTATGGAGCAGCCATTGATCTCACACTGATGGATATGAAAGGTGTGCCGGTAGACATGGGTACACCCTACGACTTTTTCGGACTGGAAGCACAGCCAAGGTGCGAAGAGCAAATGGTAGCGAAGGGAGTTCTTACCCATAAACAGGTCAGCAACCGGAAGTTGCTAAGGCAAATTATGAAACAGGCTGGCTTTCTTTCCATCACGTCGGAGTGGTGGCATTTTAACTCCTGTTCGCTGGCTTCGGCCAGGAAAAAATATGCCGTCCTTTTGTAAGCTGTTCGCAATAATTTGAAGGCCGGCTGATAACCTTTTCATAACACAATGTATGTAAGGTTGGTAACAAGGCGACTTCTTTGATAACAAAGGATTTAGTGCTGATTTTGCTGAAAAATGTGGATAAGTCCGGAAAGTTATCCACATTATCCACATTCATTTCCGACTTATCCACATTCGGGGGCATAATCGAAAATGATTTCAAAGCAAATTTTGTGGCTTCGGTATGTAAGGTTTTTTGGAAAAAGCAGGAAAAGAGAGCTGAAGTGTCTGTCTGTTTACACAGGCGTAACGCAGGTTTCCTGCTCATAACCAATGTCTTTCTACCTGGTTTTTGCTGTCTTAATTTTTCTGTCGAAGGGCTCTGGAAGCTTCTGCATGTTGCTCAATTTCGCGAATTCCCAACATAAATCTGGGACCCGGCCGGCTGGCCAGATCATCATTGAGCTCAAAAACCATTTTCGTCTTATATGCAGAAATATTTTTGAGTTCCGGATACATTCTGAAAAAGGACGTATCCATTTTTTCAAAGGTTCCTCCAAACAGAATATCGGGGTTTAGTTTGAGAATGGTTTCCCTCTGCAAAGCAGGGTAGGGCTTGTCCAGTTTTTCAGACAGCACATTCTTTCCCCCTGCCAGACGGATTTTGTCTGTCATCCATGTCTCAAACCCATAAGCGAAAATGGGGTCCATCCAGGTTACGCATAAAATACCAGGCCTTTGGCTGTCCGGTATTGTTGTCTGTTTCTTTTCCTGCTCATTCAGTTGCATCCGCAATGCTATAATGTTGCTGGTCTTTGTTTCCGGAACTACCCAGGAACGGACAGAATCCATGGCATCCACAATGTCCCGCGTTTTGTCATAATGGAATAAAATCACCGGAATGCCCAACTGTCGAAGGTGTGCTGCATCCTGCGGACTGGTGATTCCTTCTTCAGAAAAAATGACATCTGGCTTTAGCTGAAGCACTTTTTCAACATTGAGCGGGTATACTTCCACACGGGATTTGTTTCGGGTGTTTACTTCAGGGAAATTGCATAGTGGAGTAATTCCGACAACAAGAGAGTCTGGCAGAACAGAGAACAGAATTTCTGTAACAGCCGGAGAAAGAGAAATCACTCTTTTCGGATGAACAGGAATTTCTGCGGATTGATCACGGTACCGGATGCTTCGTTTTGCATTGGATGAACTACCTTTTTTATCCTGGCAACCATGGATAAACAGTAAAAGCATGAACAATACCGGAAACCGTAAACTGGAGGTGAGTGCCATCATTTATGTTGTAATATTGCAGATCTTATTCAGATCTCATGATTGTTGTTACAGGTGCGGCTGGCTTTATTCCCAGCTGTTTGATCACAAAACTAAACCAGGAAGGTTATAAGGCGATTGTGGCAGTAGATGATTTCTCCCATCCGGCTAAAAAATCAAATCTGGAGGGCAAGTCCATTGTGGCATTTGTAGAGAGGAAGGAGTTTCATTCCTGGTTAAAGTTGAATGCCATTGAGGTGGAATTTGTTTTTCATTTGGGAGCAAGGACCGACACAACGGAACAATCTGTCGCCATTTTTGATGAGCTGAATCTGAATTTTTCCAAAGAAGTCTGGCGGATTTGCACGGAGTTTCAGATTCCATTGGTCTACGCATCCTCGGCTGCTACTTACGGCGATGGGGCTCAGGGATATTCCGATGATCATTCCGGGATTCCAACCCTGAAACCATTGAATCCTTATGCCCACTCAAAGCAGGATTTTGATCTTTGGGTGCTGGAACAAAAAACATCTCCTTTTTTCTGGGCCGGGCTTAAGTTTTTTAATGTCTATGGCCCCAACGAATATCACAAAGGGAAAATGGCATCCGTCATTTTTCATGCATTTCATCAGATCAACGCGACAGGCAAAATGAAGCTCTTTCAAAGTCACCGTGAAGGCATTGCCCATGGTCACCAGATGCGGGATTTTGTCTATGTGAAAGATGTCATTGATGTTTGTTACTGGCTGATGCACCATCGCAAAAATTCCGCCATTTACAACCTAGGTTCTGGTAAAGCCCGAACGTTTCTGGATCTGGTCAATCATACATTTCGGGCAATGGGAAAAGAACCGGTGATTGAGTTTGTACCGACTCCGGTTGAAATTCGTGACAGCTATCAATATTTTACCGAGGCTGAAATGAACAAGTTGGTTTCAGTGGGATATCCTCAGCCGTTTCATTCCCTTGAAGCAGGAGTACAGGATTATGTGACCAACTACCTTGTTTCCGGCACGTATTTCTAAAAATGAGGGTAGAGGGAATAAAAAAAAGCCTCACCCAGTCGGGAAAGGCCTTTTCTTTCACTTTTCAACCCAAAAATAAAACTTGCGTTTTATCAGATCCAAAGGTCGTTCTTCCAATTGAGATCAACAAATAAGTCCGTTCAATAGGTCCGATTCTTAAGCCAAATAGCCAGTACATTCTATGAATGCATCTATTATCAGGTTGAAATTCAAAAACTGTTATGCAAAATCAACGTTGATTTTTTTCAGAGTTCATAAATTGTTGGAAATACAGGCATTATTCCGAATGAGATTCACATGAAAAGAGAAGACCGATACCAGTTTATAGTCGATTATTTTTCCCGTAACCAACCGGATGCGGAGACGGAACTCCAATTTTCAACGCCATATGAGTTGCTTGTGGCGGTTGTTCTTTCGGCCCAATGTACCGACAAACGGGTGAATCTGATCACGCCGGCTTTGTTCCGTCGTTTTCCGGATGCTGAAGCTTTAGCCCAGGGTTCAGTGGATGAAATTTTCTCATACATCCGAAGTGTTTCGTATCCCAACAACAAAGCCAAACACCTTGCCGGCCTGGGACAAATGCTCAGGGATCAATTCCATTCTGAAGTACCTTCATCGGTTGATGAGTTGCAGAAACTGCCCGGAGTTGGGCGCAAAACTGCGAATGTCATAGCCTCGGTTGTTTACAATCAACCTACAATGGCGGTGGATACCCATGTGTTTCGGGTCAGCAAACGAATTGGTCTGGTAAACCAGAATGCAAAAACACCTCTGGCTGTCGAACTTCAATTGTACCGTTATCTTTCAAAGGATGTAATTCCGAAAGCTCATCATTGGCTGATTCTTCACGGACGGTATGTTTGTATGGCACGAAATCCTCAATGCGCTCAATGTGGAATTCAACAGGCATGTCGCTATTTTGAACAGAATTTGGGAACAATTCCTAATAAGGACTAGCCACCTGGTTTTGTTCAGGAATTCTATTTGCTTTCCGAAAGGGTACATATGAACCCGCATTTTTCCATGGCAGCCCAGAATCCTGGAAAAGATTTCCGCACAACACCAGGTTCCCTGATCGAAACATTTGAGTTTGTGGCACCGATCATACTCAATGCCATCGCCATCCGGTGGTCTTCATAGGTTTCGAAGATGGGATTTTGAATTTGTGGGTTTTGATTTCCTGGAATCAGGCAGATTCCTTTTGATTCGTTGATTTCGATGAAAACAGAAATTTTTGCCAACTCTGTTTTCATGGCCAGCAAGCGGTTGGTTTCTTTTATGGCCAAAGACTGAAGTCCTGATAGTTCTGCTTCTTTTCCAGACAGTGCACACATCACAATCAGAGTCTGGCCCAAATCGGGAAATCCCAGGCAATCCAGGACAAGTTTTGCGGGTTTGATTTCAGAGATTCGTTCAATCCAGACACCTTCTTTTTCAAACCGGGTTTCAATTCCCCATTCCCGGGCTATTTGTTGAATGACAGCATCTCCCTGCAAAGAGTTTTCTGTAAGTCCGGAAAGGAACAAAGGCATTGGTTTTTCAGAAAGAGCAACCATCCCATAAAAATAGCTGGCGGCTGACCAATCCGACTCTATCTGTAGTTTGTCCGGTTTGTATTGTTGATGAGGAATGCGAATGTTCCCGTTTGAAAATTCGCCTTTGATACCTGCCTGTTGCATCAATGCCCATGTCATTCTGAGATAGGGTAGAGATGCAACCTCATTAAGTAAATGAATGTTCAGGCCATCCGGCAGGGTGGGAGCAGCCATCATAAGAGATGAGATATACTGGCTGCTGATGGTTGCGTCAATGGAAACTTCAGATTTTCCGGACCATTCAAACGGTTTAAAATGAAGTGGAGGATAACCTTCCTTCTCCAGATATTGAATTTGGCAGCCCAAAGTACTCAATGCATCCACCAGCAGCCGGATGGGTCGCTGTTTCATACGATCAGAACCCGTCAGTGTTGATTCTTTTTTCGAAAATGCAAGGTAACTTGTGAGGAATCGAAAAGTCGTGCCGGCATCCTTTGCATTGTAATTTCTCCTAACACCTTCCAGAAGTTCCGCAAGCGTTTCCGTGTCTGCTGCATCTGAAAGATTGCGGATGTTCAATAAATTTCCAGAGTAAGCACGAATCATGAGCGCCCGGTTGCTTTCACTTTTCGAAGCAGGGAGCGATACTGTTCCGGGAGCAGCAGAGGAGTTGGATTGAATGAGGGCTAATGCAGGCATAAAAAAAATCCCTCACTGTTCATGAGGGATTGTAAATGAAATGTAGTGTCCGGTTATTCTGCACCAGGGCCTTCAGCCTTATCGGTAACAGAATCTTCTTTTTTAGCCATGTTCAGATCAAAAAGAAGTGAGAAACGAAGTGTTTCAGCTAAAGGGTGCTGGCTTGTCACAGGTATGAGATAGGCAAAATCCAATCCAAATGTCTGGTAACGAATACCAACTCCGGCTGTGAAATACCGGCGGTTTCCTTTGAATTTGCTTTCATGAAAGTACCCTCCGCGAACGGCGAACTGATTGTCATACCAGTATTCGGCACCTCCACCAATCATAAGTTCCTGCATTTTTTCCTTAAAACCATCCGGAGCTTTATAAAGAGATTGTGCCATTCCTTCAATCCAACCAAGATTTTGAATTTCCGGATTCAAAGAATCGTATTTGGCAGGAGTTGGAACAAGAGTTTTGGCAATGTCGAATGTAAACGTCACTTTATTATATGGATCCAGTTCCATTGTCAAAGCAGGACCAACCCGTAATGTAGATGGGATAAAATCACGCTTATTGTTGTCAGTGTAGGAAATTTTCGGCCCCATATTACTCAGAACCGCTCCAAATGCAAATTGAGCAGGATTGCCTCCCAGACTGATTTCTTTTGTATAAAACATGCCCAGATCAACAGCAACACTATTTGCCGGACGGGCCCTTGTTGCATCGTTGCCGCCTGAATAGGATCCGGCCAGATTGGAATGGAAATATTTTATGCCAATTCCAAGACTTAGATTTTTTGATAAAACCCTGGAATAAGTTGGGCAAATGGCCAGTTCATTCGGATTTAATGTACCAAGATTCTGCCCTACATTGTCGGTCATTTGGATGCTACCAAGATTGAAATAAGTAAATCCGAGACCGATCGCACTTTGCTTGTTTATTTTATAATGACCACTCAGGTAGCCCAGATAAACATCATTCACTCCCAGACCTTTTAGCCAGGGGGTTATAGATATGGATCCACCAATATCTTTGGTTGCACGTGCAAGTCTTCCTGGATTCCAATATACAGCATTCTGATCGGCACTGAGAGCACAACCTGCATCACCTATGCCTGCAGATCGGGCATCAGGAGTGATACCCAGAAACGGCACTGAAGTAGTAATTACTCTATAGTCAAGGATTTTACCTGTTGCATCGTAGGAAGTTGTAATTCTGGATGGAGAAATTGGTTGCCCAACAGCCCTTATTCCTGCTATGAAAAGGCAGGTAACTGATGTTATTATGATGGACCTTTTGATCATTTTTTAATTAATTTTGATAGGGTAGAGCTTTTTTCAAATGGTTGGTTAGTTCGAATACCTGCGCAAATATTAGCGAATTAAAACGATTTTCCGGTCTATTTTGTATTCGGCCCCATCCGTGTCAGATTTTAGGACAATTTTACAAAAGTAAGTACCTGTCGGTAACCGGCTGCCATCTGACTTTGTGCCATCCCAGGCAAGTTCTTTTTCTGAACCAGGGCGGGCGGTTGAATTGTCATATTCCCATTCTTTGGCAGTTATTCTTTCTCCGATAATATTATAAATTTCAAGTTTGATGTTCACATTTTGCCCGGCATATGCATTCTCCATCCGCAGGTAAAAATTTTCGGAAGAAGGATTAGGAAAGAGAACGACGTTTTTCACAATCTTCCCGTTGACAGTGCTGATCCCAACTTCAAAGAAAATCTCAGCCTCGCTTGAGTTGTTTGAATTGTCCCAGGCTTTCACCACGATCGAATGAATTCCAACACTCAGATCCCGCAATGGAAACCGAAGGCGACCTGTGGTGTAACTTCCCTCATCATTTTCAAAATAGTCATTCAGAATGAACAACTGTTCTCCATCCAGGATCGCTGTCAGATCATGGCCCAATCCTAATCCTGTGACATTGATTCCACTCGAATCATCCCGAAGATGCACCAGCAGATCTGCGTCTTTTCCTACCAGGCCATAATTAATAAAAGTCGTATCGTTCATGAAAAGCCGGATCTGCGGACCTTTATCATCAAATTTTGGGTTGGGGTTCAGGCCTCCAACAACCAGGTCTTTTTTGTACCCGCTGGCATCTCTTGGCTGATTCTCATCCATGGCATACAAGGAAATCCGGCCATAACCTGGCAAAAAGGATATGTCTTTGGATACATAGAATTTGAATTCATAGTTACCATTTGTCACGGTGGTGGAGCCATTATAAAGAATACTCCTCTGGTAACTGTATGTTTTGTCAGACCCGAAACAATTATCATCATCAATAATGGAAAGTCTGCCTGCCCTGTCGTATAAGGTGGCAAAAACCTTTCCGTTGAAATTATCTTCTTTCACGCCGTTTTTTCGGACCTCACCTTTCAAAACCACCAGATTCAATCCTTTAATTGTATCTGAATTTGTCAGGTTGGTGATCACCACTTCTTTTCCGGGAAACGCAAATGCTGCGGACGGGTCACCAAGCAAAGTAAATCCTCTGTTGGATATTTTATCAGTGTTGATGTTTTTGGCTTCTCTCATGGCATCACCCATCCGGCCCGGCTGACCATTTATTTCTTTGTATAGCCCACTGTAAAAAGCTTTGTTGATCTGAAAATTATTGTAAGACCCTACAGGTCGGCCTGTTGTCATAATTCCGACGGCTCCTCCTTTATCACTGAGAAGAACACTTTCAGCCCCTGATGTTTGTGAAGGATAGTCATGCCGGCCAAAATCACAGGTAGCCGTAATGAAAAACGAAAGCCGATCATAATTGGTCAGTTGTGAAATCATATCACTGGTGAACAAAAACTCATCTGCCCACACAGTTTCACCACCATGCCCGGTATAGTTTACTATGAGGCTGCCTTTGTTAATGGTATTAATCAGTTCATTGGTTGCAGTGGGTACGGTGTATCCACCGGCGCCTGCGACAAAATTGTAGGCGCCAATGTATATTTTCCGAACGTTGGAAGCCGGATTCCTTGATAATACGGACTCTGCCAGTTCGTCTGCCTGGTTGCTGTGTGTGCATTGGTTACCGTTATCTGCAACAAACGAATACCGGTTTCTCCATTCTCCCAGACATTCTTTGGATTTGGCATAATGAATGAGCTTATCCACCATGATTTTCGCTTCCGAAATATTTTTGGCAGGAAGTCTTCCAACACCAAGATCAACAAAATCATTTGTTGACCAACCTCCTTTGTTTTTTGCCAGAATCCCAAAATAATCATCAGATGCATAGGAGCCAATGATGCTAAGTGATTGTGGACTTTCATAGGTTGGTACGAAATTGGTGTTGTTTGCAATACGGTTTTTGTAATCGTAAGAACAGTCGCCAAAAAGCAAGAGGTATTTCAGTTTCGCTTCCGTAGTGTTGTAATAAAGATGCATGGCAAAGTTCCGGATTGCGGTTATGTCCTGACTTCCTGAGGAAAATTCATTATATACCTGTTGGGTAGTGGCTACTTCGACATCCAGCCGGTCATGCGTCCGCCGGAAATTTGCCAGACGGTTCGCCTCTTCAAGAAAATCCGGGTGGGTTATAATGATCAGGTCAGGTGTCGCCAGGCCATGTAAATCCTGGGTTTCCATTGGTACCATTCTGGCAGGTCTTGGAAGATTGTTTGGATTGAATGCAAAAAACTCCTCGACCAATGTGTCCTGTAAATTATGAAAATTCTGATTCTGAATGGTGACGGATTGGGATTCCCATGGCTTCGTTATATTCCAGATCTGAAAAGAAGAAGCGGATCCGTTGAGCTGAAAAGAAATGTTTTTACCCAGATTTCCGACCGACCGGAATCCAAAATTTGAACTGCCGAAGTTCAGGTTGCGGTAAGTACATACTTCGATAAAATTTAGATATCCAACTGATTGCTGGTTTCCGGCTTTCTGATAATTGATTGAAATATTCAAAGTTGAATTATCTCCGGATAATTTGAGTTCTCTTCTGGTAATAAGTTCTGAACCATAAAGAGGATAGTCTGAAGTAAGTATAATTGACTGTGGAGTGATATTGGGTAGAAGTGACTGGCCATTTGCCGCTATAACAAAAGGATATTGTACACCACTTCGGGCCATCATACCAAACCGGATTTGAATGGTGGAGTCCGCCACATGATTTGAAATATCAAACGAAAGGTCTTTGCTTGTATTAAAATCAAAGACATCTCCATACCAGTTTCGGCCAAAGGAGCCAACATTTACCTTCTGAGGAGAATAAATGAATCGATCAGGAAATCCACTAGTTGAAACATCCGGGTTGGGAAGTTGAATGGTATTGGTTACCCTTTTTCCGGCACCATCGGAATATGTGATGAAATAAAAGCTCGAATCAGAATATAGATTTGGACTGAATGTAAAGGCACCGTCCGTTGTGTTGTAGGTCCATGAATGGGGATCTTCTCCATAAAAGATGATCCTGTCGTTTGAGTTGAAAACTCCATCACCTCCATCTTCTACTTTAATGGCGATTTCAGTTACATCGTTGAATTTGTAGTCTTTGTTTGCTTCGGAAAGCATTTTACCGCCGGTGCCAAACATTTTAATGTTCTGCGAGCTTTTGCCATTGAGATCCAGGCCGTTGGAAGCGAGGTCACCACCTGTCATCTGGTATACTCCGGATTTAGCGATCCCCACTTTTACCCAGCTGCCACTTTTGAAAATGCTGCTGGTACTGGAAATCCGTGCAATTCTGTCTTGTTGCTTATAAGGTTGTGATGTTAGATTCAGTTGGTAAGAGACGAGTTTTTCCCAGATTGATTGATTCTTCCGGATCAGGGAAATCGTGACAAGTGATCCTTCCACTTTTTTGCGTTCCGATTCCTCGATTGAAAATTTTTCGGAATGGGTTAACAGAAAGGTGGTATCGATTCCTGCCAGTTCCCAAAATGGAACATCAACCCATTTACTTGATTCAAAAGAAACAGCCTGAACTTTTTTGCCGGGATAAAAAATGGAGTAGACCGGAACCTTGACATTCAGTTTGTGGGTACTTCCCTCTTTGCAAGTGAGGTACTTTTCGGTATGGCCACTTTTACTTGTAACCGTTTCAATTGAATTCCACTCAATGATCGATTGTGCGGATTTGGTGTTTTGCGCCTGTGAAAAAAGAAGGTGTGGGGCTGCAACAAGCCAGAACAGGGAAAGAAATTTTTTCATAGAAAGCATAAACGGTGACTGTTTCCGGAAATTGTTCAGATCCCGATTTTTTTTCAGGAAGGATGAATTTCAATATGAAAATCTTCCATAATCATATTGGCCAGCAGTTTTTTACTAAGATTCTGCACTTCTGTCCTGGCCGAATCAACAGAAGAAGCTTCGATTGTGAACTCTATGTTTTTCCCAATACGTACATTGCCGATTTCAGAATCAGACAGTTGATTGAGAGAACCTTCTACTGCTTTGCCTTGAGGATCAAGAATTTCTCTCTGAGGCATTACAACAACACGAGCATTAAACTGCATTTTTTGGAATTAGTTTTAAGATAACTGAAAGCCCTACGTAGTAGATGAAAATGATAGGAACTGCAATTTTGCCAAAAAAAGCCAGAGTCACAACTGAAAGGAAAATCAAGACAAACCGTGATTTGTTATAATTCCAGCTGAAGTTCTTGAATTTTAATGCCAGCAATTCCAGCGGGGTAACAAGAAGGAAGCTGCAGACAAGTACAATGGTAATAAACGCGTTGGATGAAATTGAAAAAGGGAGGGCAGAATGATACATGCCTCCAATGAGAAAAATGATAAAGTATGCATTGGCTGGTGTAGGGACCCCTATAAAACTTTCCGTTTGCCTGGTGTCATTGTTGAAAATGGCAAGTCTGATAATGGAAAACACCCCAATACAAATGGCAATATAAGGTTGCCATGAGTGTCCCTGAGTTTCTAGAAAATACAAATAATGAAACGAGACGAGACAGGGAAGTACACCAAACGTGATACCATCGGCAAGTGAATCTAAATCTTTGCCTATAGGGGAGGCCGACTTTAAAAGTCGTGCAACAAATCCATCAAAGAAATCTGCGATACCTGCTAGCACAATCAGCCACTCTACTGTGTCAATGGCTTTAATTCCATCAAGTGAAATCAGAATAATTCCTGTGATTCCGCAGACAAGGTTACAACAGGTGAGGAAATTGGGCAGATTGTTTTTTAGAAACTGAATCATAAAATATGGGGCTAAAATGAAAGAGACACGGCTTGTGACCGTGTCTCTTTGGAAAATCAATAGAATGATGAATTACTCAATCACCAGTTTTTTGGTGGTTGAAAATCCACTGGAGTTCACTTTTACAAGGTACATTCCTTTGCCCAGTCCTTTGGTTGGAACCTGAATCCTGTTGGCACCTACAGTTGCCTGAGAAGTTGAACTTGAAACAAGCATACCATTTACAGAGTAAACCTGGATTGTTACATCACTATTTTTTGACATCATGATGGAAAGATCACTTTGGCCGGAAGTTGGATTCGGAACCAGATCAGCATATTGCAGACTTTGTTCCATCTGACTTACAGATACCATAGTAGCAGGTCTTCCAAAGTTTGGACGAATGAGGAAAGTTACAGCACCCACTGTGAGATCCTGAGTTCCCAACCATTGACCACCAAGCCAGATCCATGATCCGTCATCACTTGTATTATTGAAGTTGTAAGATACCCGAAGATTTCCTCCGAAGATTTTAACACCATAAAGGTTAGTTGAGTTCGCAACTACCGCTTTACCTCTTGCACGGGCTGCCTGTGGCCCAGAAGAAGCTCTGTGACGAAGAGTAATCCAGGTATTGCTCTGATCAGCTCCGATCATGTTCAAAGTTGAGGAAGAATCTTCTACCCAACCCGTACCTGCTGCGTTGCGGTTCGCAAAGAAAGATTTGGCCTGAACATCTGTATCCAACGTTCCAAGGAAAATAGAAACTGATGTAAGCGTGTCTTTTGCAGTTGTGGCAATGGCATTGGCCATAATTCTCTTACCGCCAGATGCAGCTCCATACCCCAGACCGAAATCATCTTCCGGATCACCAAAATCTTTTGCCATAGTGCTGTCACTGATTGAAATAGGGAATGAAAAAGTATTGTTCGCCGGAACCGGATCTGTTTGTCCTCCGGTTACTGTAACTTCAATATTGTAATCACCAGCTTCGGTGAGAGAAAGACCAGGCTGTGTGGTGAATGGTTTTGAATATCCGCCAGGGATGGTCGTAATGCGGGCAGTATCTTCAAGTGTTGTAGGAGAAGCAAGAGCAACAATCCGAACAGGAGAAACGGACACAGAACCTTCATTGAATACAGATCCTTTTACAGAATAAGTTGCAAACTGATTCTTTTTATAAATTGAATTGGTTGGTGTTTCAACATTAACTATAGCGATGTCATTTTCATCAATTGTACCCAGAGCAACATCATCCAGATCCAAAAGGTAGTTACTGGTTGTCGCAGCAGCTCTGCAATTGAAGATAAATGAAATATTATCAGATGGAGTGAGGTACAATGAATCCATTGGTATAAACAACTTCTGATAATCAGCACTTACAGACTGGTTTCCAGGATGAATCTGAACCGAAACATTTGTAGGCTGGCAATTTTTCAGGACAGAAATGGTGACAGTGTCCCCATCCACCAAAGGATATTCAGCGGCAGAAAGGTTGTAAATGTGGTATTTTATGGAAAAGACCGAAGTCGCAGGAATGTTTGTGAACTGACCAGTAATGATTGATGCATCAGGATCCGATCCAAATGTTCCGAGGTTGTTGTAAACTGGAATTTCCAGAGAAGGGGAACCATTAATCCCGCCACCGTTAACGATTGGAATGAATCTGGATGTTGAAAACCAACCAGCCGGAAGAGTAGTCATATCATCAAAATTCATTGAGAAAATACCTGAAACGGGCGCAGGATGCATGTAAGTTGAATTTGTTACATCATTTGCCGAATTGACGTCTTCTGCTGCTACAACAGAAAGTGAAAGTTGGTAGTCTCCAATTGCAGATAAATTCATTCCTTCAGAGAAAACCAAAGTATCTGTTGTCAAAGCAGGAATACTGTCGATCATCATCGTAACAGTATCGTTAATAGGACCAGTTGACATCAGTTTCACCTGTACGTTGTAGATAGTTTTGGAACCTTTATTTGCAACACTTGCAATTGCCGGGAAATTAAGACCTGAACAATTGTATAAGGCTGTATCCGGTGAGAAAATTTCACCTGCTGCAATGTCTTTTTCAGCTATTTTATAAACCAGGAGGTCATCCACATATAAGAGGTTCTTATCATCGGAATTGTTACGGAAAGCTAGTCTAACTGTCTGTCCTGCATACGCAGCCAAAGATACTTCACGGTCAACAAAAACGTCGATTGCTTCTTCAGCATCAATTGAGAATAAGGTGGTGCTAAAAGATGAAGTTACGTTCCCGGCATTCAATGTTGCAGGACAGTTTGTACAAATCCGGACTTCATAACCATCCGCATAAGCAGCTTCAAATGCCATTGCTTTCCATGATAGAAAGTTACCTTCGGTCAAGGTGATTTCCGGGGTAATCATCCAACGATCTGCCACACCAGCAGGACTCAACCAGGATGTTGATGCTGCAAACCGGTTCGCTGCTGTTCCCGACACTGCCCAGGCATTTGTGCCAAACAGAGCAACAAGACTAGCAGTACCTGGAGTGGAACCATCTACATTCACTCGTGGCATATCTGCTGGCCATGTTGTGGTAGAAAATGGTTGGTAGAACAAAGTGTCTCCTAGTGCCTTACTAAGATTTGAACCAGATTTGCCATTGGAATAGTTCCGGTTTTTCGGCTTCAACTCTACCAATTTGGCGGTGTTGGCGCCGGTAGTTTCTTTCAGTTTGATAATCTGGTGCGCCTTTTTGGCGAAATTACCCTGCGAAAATGCAGGACTTGCCAGAAAAAGCCCTAAGACCAGAATGGCAGGTAGTTTGTGTGTAAAATTTCTAAATTTCATGGTTCAACTTTTGAAAACAGGGTGCAATATTAAAACTTTCTTCCGTAGAATCTCGAAGTTGCCGAATTTTCAATTGAATCTAAATGATTTTTTTTCGGAAATTAAAAATCATGAATTTTGCAGCACATGCTCGTCCTGAAAATTGCTGTTCGATACCTCCTTGCCCTGAGGAAGGCATCCACGGTCCAAATTCTTTCGTTTTTATCTTTTCTGGGTATTTTATTGGGCAGCCTGGCGATGGTTTTGGTTCTGTCTGCATTTAATGGTTTTGAAGATCTGCTGAAAAAAGTCTATCACTTTCAGGATCCTGATTTACGAATCGAAAAGAAACATGGAAAGTTTTTTCAGATTCCTCAGGATAAACTGGACATGATTTCAAAGAGCAGCCAGATTCAGTCGTCATTTGAAGTGCTGGTTGATAAAGCCTCAATACAGTATGGCGAAGGTCAGATGGTGGTTGAGATCGTGGGTGTTGACCCTGGAATTGTAGCCGTCAGCAGATTGGACACCTCCATCACGGACGGTGCCTTTGTATTGAAAGACAAAGCAGGTTCAGGGGCTGTCTTGTCAATCGGGATAAAAAATGCACTGAACGTTTCACTTCAAAATGTATTTGAATTCATCCGCATTCATTATCCTAAACGAAAGAAAATTCTGAAGCTTGGAACCAGTCGTATTTTCAATCAACTCGTTGTCCGACCAACAGGAGTGGTTCAGATGGATGAAAACAAAGTCTTTCTGCCCATTGAAGAAGTCCGGAAATTAATGGATAAGCCAGCTGGGATGAATTATCTGGATATTTATGTTCGCAAGGAGGGTTCAGTGGAACAGGCACAGGAAGAAATTTCAAAAATTTTAGGGGATGAGTTTCTGGTTAAAAACGAAAACCAGCAACACGCCGACTTATATAAAGTGATGATGATTGAGAAACTGTTTGTCTTCCTGGCACTTGGTTTCATTATCCTCATTTCCACTTTTAACCTTTTCGTCAGTAGCACGATGCTGGTGATTGATAAAAAAGCTGACTTCCGGATCTATTCGGCAATGGGATTCGATCCAGCCCAAGGTGCACAGGTAATCCGGCTGACGGGTGGAATTATAACTTTATCAGGATTGGTGATTGGGGTGGTGATCGGTGCTGCATTGGTTGAAATACAGAAGATTTTCGGATTTGTTCCCCTGGGGATGTCCACGACTCTCATCAGGAGCTACCCGGTGGAATTACATTTTCCGGATATTCTGGCTATTTCAGTGTGGGTACTGATATCCTCGGTCATCGCGTTGATTATCCCGGGACGAAGAGCAGAGAAAATGGTTCAGGGGGTGAATTAACCCAGATTCCGCAATAGGATTTTCTATTGCGTAGCAATAGAGTTTCTT
>DAIOVD010000043.1:0-26269 GCA_036759185.1 Catalimonadaceae bacterium
AACCCAAAAGACTTTGAACAAAGTAAAAAAGTAGCCAGACAGGGTGGTAATGTAGCCAAGGTAGCCCTAAAAGAGTTGGAATCCAGAACGGGCAAAAAAGTAGTGAGTCAGCAGAATGCAAAAACTGTTTTGGGCATTGAGGATTTAAAACAGGAAAAGGAAGAATAAAACAATCAGGCAATTCAACTTGTCCCCCCCATCACTTTATCAAATTAGGGAAACGGAATGGCTGCTTAATTGGGACAATACACATGGGTTCGTCGGAAAATTAGTTCAAAGTTGCAAGTTCAAAATTCAAAGAGAATTCAACCCATGATTGGGCCATTTGTCTGAACCCAGGCGGACCGAGTAGTTCAACGTTTGAAGTTCAAAATTTAAAGGCACCAATACCGAATCATCCTACCTGTAAACCTGGTCCCGGGAAATGAAAAAAGCCCCGCTTTTGACGAGGCTTTTTTTCTGTCTGCTTTCGCATTTCTGCGGTCCGGACGGGACTCGAACCCGCGACCTCCGCCGTGACAGGGCGGCATTCTAACCAACTGAACTACCGGACCGTCTTCGTTGGGGGTGCAAATATGTAGGATCAATCTTTTGAGACCAAAAAAATCAGAGAAAAAATTGAAAAAAATATGAAAAAAGAAAAGGGCCCTGTTTAGGGCCCTCATCGTCAGCAATATAAAAAAGGAAGGTTTTATCTTCGTTTCTGGTAATCGGTCAGAATCTGGATCAGATTCCGGTCTGTTACCGGTTTCAATGGCGAAATTTCGGTCTGCTTCGTGTCCAGTGAGAAGAACCGGCCATCGTAGGCAAAGAACAATTGCTTTTCATTGTTCTGATTCAGCTCAAGAACTTCGTACAGTTTGTCCGAAAAATCGGCGTACAAAATCAACTTCGAATCGGAAAACTGATAGTGAAACTTGTCTTTATTATCCCGCTTGATCACCACTTCCGGGTTCACACTTTCAAGAGAAGTCTTGTTGCTGATTCCGTCGGTCGGGATGGCGATGTCTTTGGCAGTTGAAGGCGAGAATTGTTTTATTCCCGGATCCAGTGCCTCGGTCTCCGACAAGGTCTGCTGCTCATTGCCGATTGCCTGGGCCACCTTACCATTTGGTTTGGCTGAAGGGCTGGTTCGTGCACCGGAATGCCCAATGACTTTCGGAGCGGAGGATGTTTCGGATGATAGAACCGGTGCATTTCCGTTTTCAGGATTCGACCGGAAGGTTTCAGGCGATGCCACTTCAGACGGAGCGTTTTGAACGGTTTCCTGTGGCTGGGTGGCTGGCGTAGAAATCTGGGCAGAGACTTCCTGTTTCGCTGCCGTTTGATTAGCAGTGCTGGTATACCAGAAATATCCTCCGACTGATGCCAGGCCCAATCCGACGGTAACCGCCGCAATTTTGGCAGCTTCCAGAAGGCCGGCAGACCAGAGAGAAACATTGGTCTGGTTCAGGCCTGCTTTGATCATCAGAATACGTTCGTTTCGAATGGCCTGTACGAGGGACTCCTGCATCTCCACTTCTTCGTGAAGTTCAGGGTCGTCGTGAATGAGCTTTTCAAACCTCGACCGTTCGAGATCGGTCATATCCTGGTTCAGATAAGCCTCAATTTGTTGTTGAATCTTGTCGTCGGTGTACTTCATGGCAAAGGTTCAATCAAGGAAGTCAGATGGTTTGTAGTTAGTTTTAATTAGCTTGTCGAGCTCGTTTTTGCATTTGTACTTTTTGGTCTTTGCGGTGTCTGCATTGGCAAAACCCATTTCCTTCGCTAAATCGTTCATCGACAGTTTGTCAAAATAATAGAGCATTAGTATTCTCCGGCACGTCTCGCCCAACGACTTCAGGCACTTCTGAATAATCTCGACCCTCTCCTTTTTCTCCCAATCGATGTGGGTGGGGTTTTCGACCATCTCTCCGGAATTCCGGGCCTTTCGGTCCAGTTCTTTTCTCCAAAGGTTTTGTGAAACACTGTAGAGATAGGTACTGATTTTGGACGTTAATACCAGTTTATTACTTTTTACTTTCTCCCAGAACACAATCAGCGAATCCTGAAAAATGTCTTTTGCCTCATCTTCAGTACCGGAATTTTTCATGATGAGTTTCACCACCATTCTGTAATTCTTCCGGTATAAAAACTCTAGCGCTTTTTCATTTCCAGACTTAATAAGCTCCAGAACTTTTTCATCTGTCATGCTTTGAGATACTTGGCTTGAATACTTTCTGGTCCCGGAAAAGTAACCTGATGCTGATCATTTTTTTCACAGGAACAGAGAATGGATGTAACAAATGGAACCGGATATCACATTTCGGCCAGGATATACATTGCCTCCTCGAGGTAGTAATCTTTGGTAATCCGCTGAATGAAACCCTTTTCAACTTCCTCTTTGGCCGGATTGGATTTGTTGATCTCAATATTGGCTGTCACAGACTCAGCGTTGAACCCGGTAATATTTTTGCTGAATTCCTTCGCTTTGTCCTCCGGATCTTTGGCTGCCGCCTGCTGTGCCTGGTAGCCTTTCAGATCCAGGGCATAAATACTGGCATCCTGGCGTTGTTTCAGTTTCACTGCTTCCTGCTCCACATAACGGAAGTACGGATTTTTCGATACCCTCTCTTTGCTTTTCAGTTTCAGACGGGCCACGTCCGGTTTTTTCGACCAGGTCTCAAACGGTGAGGTGGTGGTCTGATCCCAGTTCATCACAAAATCCAGCTCCTTCTCCCCTACTTCCAGTTTCTCGTACACATCCGGAAGGATGATATCCGGCGTAACACCTCTCAATTGAGTGGCACCTCCGTTTATGCGATAAAACTTCTGTGTGGTGAGCTTTACAGTACCGGATGGCCGCTCAGAAAGATTGGCGACCGTGAACCCGAAATGGCTGAGGTCTGTCATTTTCTGTACCGTGCCCTTTCCATAGGTCTGGGTGCTGCCCACTACGACTGCACGCTTGTAATCCTGCAATGCCGCCGCCAGAATTTCAGAGGCTGAGGCAGAGAAGAAATTGGTCATGATCACCAGTTTTCCATCGAAATCCACACCCGGATTCGGATCGTCCAGAATATACGGAGACCCTTCTTTGGTTTTCACCTGAACCACCGGTCCCTGATCGACAAACAAACCTCCGATTTTCACTACATCCTGCAAAGACCCGCCGCCGTTGCTGCGCAGATCGAGGATAATACGGCTGATGCCGTCTGCTTTCAGTTTGTTGATTTCTTTTTTGATGTCTTCGTAGCAGTTTCTGCCTCCCCGGCTGTTGCTAAAATCAGCATAGAAGGATGGAAGGTTGATGTAACCGATGCTGCCTTTCACTTTGTCGTGTTTCAGGATGGCCGATTTGGCATAGGTTTCTTCCAGAATCACCACATCACGAACGATGGGAATCACCAGGATGGAACCGTCAGGCTTGCGGACCGTCAGTTTTACGGTGGTTCCTTTTTTGCCGCGTATTAGTTTGATGGCATCGTCTACTTTCATATTCACCACATCCACCGGGTCACCTTCGGCCTGGGCTACTTTAAGGAATACGTCGTCTACTTTCAATTGTCCCTGGCGCCAGGAGGCAGAACCCGGGATGATGTTGGTTACTTTAATAAATCCGTCCCGCTGGCTGAGAGTGGCGCCGATTCCTTCAAACTGTCCGGTAAAGGCAATGTCGAAGTTCTCTTTTTCCTTTGGCGTTTCGTAATCGGTGTGCGGATCGTAGGTGCGGGCAATGGCGTTGAGGAAATCGGCGAACAGATCTTCTTCCGATGTTTCAGAGAGACGTTTGAAATAATCACGGTTGTTTTTCAGTGTTTTCTCCCGGGCAGATGTCTCCAGTTCGGCCAGAGTTTTGATTTTTACGACGGTATCTTTCCGGCTTTTAGCTTTGTCCTGAATATCGAGGTCGATGGCGATGGAACTCACCACCTGGTACCGAAAATAATCCTGCCACTCTTTCAGCATGGCCGTTGTGTCGGCCGGGTATTTGCGTTTGTCGGCGTCGGTTTCAATCGAGCCAGGGGCATTGAGATCAAGTGGTTTGGAAAGATAGGCTTCGTAAGCCCGGTTGATGGTGGCCAACCGCTTTTTGTAGGTGGATGAAACCAGGTTATAAAATTCAAACTTTTCGTCCCGAATCTGGTCATCGACCTGTTTTTCATACACACTGAAGGCGGCGATGTCCTGCTGTGTGAAGAAACGCTTCTGGTAATCGAGCACTTTGAGATAGGACCCGTAAAACTTCACCGAGTTCTGATCATTGAGCTCCATTGGCTGGTAGTGCTCAGAGTTGAGTGTCTGCAAAACTGCCTTCATGAGAGCTTTGCGTTTTGACTCATCATCCTGAGGTGAGAAGCAGGAGGAAACAACAAAAATGCTGTAGAGGGGAATGAATAAAAGGAACCGTTTCAAAGAAGTAATAATAGAAGTGTTAAAGTACTGACAAAATCCCTCCTTCCACATGAATAACTTGATCATTGACAAAATAGAATGTTTCAGAGGCGAAATAAGATGGAACACTGGCAGGAAGTCTTTCTGACTGCCCACCGGAAAGTAGAGGATGAACGGGAGTTTTCGTCCCTGTGTGACTGAATTTCATAACCTGATTCCGGCTTGAAACCGAACAGGATCTGGTCTGAAAAAAAGGTGTTTTTCTGACATAGATGAAAGCCTGGAATTTGTCCGTATGGCTGCCATCTGACGGAAAAACGGAAGGTAGTTTCAGAAAATCCGTGTGCTGATTTCCTGCCCTCATGTCTTTGTTTCGATTCAAATCGATCTGGTCCTGGTTTATAGAATCTGTGATGCAAAGAAGATAAAATTTACGGGCTATTCACTGTGAGAAACCGGATTTTCATACAGATGTTTTCGTACGGCAGCAACTAGTTGAAAAGGATCCCGTCCGGAAAATTGCGGCACAAGATTGCAGATGCTTTCTGCTGGTGGCTGAAAAGGCAGCCAGGGATCAAAAAAATGCACAAACCGGAGCACGGCCAGTCCGTCGAACCAGGCATAAAAAGCCTTGATCCGCAAATCGGTTTTAACAGAAGACCTACGAATCCGTTCCAGATCCGGAATCAGGTCTGTTGCTTTCCACCATTCTTCACAACCCGGATGGGCTGAACGAAACCGGGCAAAATCAGGACTTTCAACCGGTACATCAGCCCGAAGGAATTCGTCGGTCAGCTCCAGAAAAATCTTCAAAAACCGGAAACAGTCCGGATGGTACCGAAGGTATTGACTGGCACCTTCATCGGTCCATTTTTGCTGAAAGCGACCGGTTCCAAACGGCACCCGGGTTGAAATTCGGCAGGAAGGAAAGACCATTGGTCCATAGATTGCAATGAACGCATAATGCGGAAACAGCTTGTGGAGAAAGTAGAAGTCCTCCCCTGCTTTTCGCTGGTTCATACCCCCCGAACGGGCATATGGCAAGGCTTTGCATGCCATCGAAGAACCGACGGTGTGATGAAAAAACGGGTAACCGGCATAATGCAGTCCCAGTCGGTAATACTCCAGGTAAACTTCGTATTCCGCTATTCCTTTCCGGAGAACAGGATCGGTGTTTTCATCCACCGGATGCGAAAATTCCAGGGAAGCCACCTGAGCAGAAGATTGATAAAATTCCGTTTCGAGCCGGACCAGATAATCTTCCGCCACAATGCAATCAGCATCCAGGCAAACCAGGGCTGGATTCTCACCGCTGGAAGCAACGTGCAGAATGACGGCATCCATCCCGATTTTCCTGGCCAGTCCGACTCCGGCATTTTTATCTTTGATACCAGTGGCATCAATGGCCACCCAATGGATGTGAAGTGATTTTGTTTGTAGTTGGCTTACTGCTTCAAAGCCACGCTGGTTCAGCAACTTTTGGTCAGGCGTGTCATCATCTTTACTGTTGATCACCACCACCACCGAAACCGCTGTTGCTGAGGGAATGCAGGAAGCCAGACAATTCAGGGTATCGGTCAGCGTTTCTTCTGCATACGAAGGGATAACGACAAAAATACCCGCATCGTTCAGCTTCGCTTTTCGCGAAACTTCGTGAATAAAAAAGCGGTGAATGTAATTTGTGTAAGCGATTTTTGCCTCTTCAATGGCCTTTGGCGAACCCGTCATTGGTGCAAGATTACATAAAATGAAGGTTTCTCTGGATCTCAAAATTTCCTCCTCACCCGAATGGGTGAAAGCTGTGATGGCTGATTTTCCATCGTTTATACAGGACCATGCCAGTTGCGAGAAAAAAGCTTCGGCCATGGCGATGAGTCTGGTTTCGAAATACCCTGACCGGCCGAAAATCATACCGCCGCTTATTGACACGGCCATTGAAGAACTGGAACATTTCCGTGATGTGGTGGCCTGGATGGACAAACTGGGAATCCCGTTGCCTTCGGATATGCAGCAGGACTTATATGTAAATCAACTGATTGCACTTGTGCGCAAAGGAAGAGACGAAGGCCTGATCGATCGTTTGTGTTTGGGATCCATCATCGAATGCCGGGGCGCAGAGCGCTTCCGTCTGGTGGAAGAAGCTCTGACGGAGCCGGAGATAAAGCGGTTTTACAAGATTCTCTGGGCATCGGAAGCCAAACATGGAAATATGTTTGTGGAGCTGGCCCTGGAATATTTCTCTCCGGAAACCGTATTTCCAAGACTGGAAGAATTGCTGGATGCCGAAGCCCGGATTCTGGAGGGACTGGTGATAAAATCGGCACTGCATTAACAACCTCTTTTCTGACCAGACTTCCGTTTCCTTCGAAAAAAAATCGATGAGCGGAATTTGCCGAGTAAAAACAGCCGGTTTCATCTTACCCTGATCCATTGTAATTGAATTTTCTCCTTCCGGATGTGGTTCGTATCATTGCTCATTCACTGACAGAACCATGACAAACAGTAAACGAGCGATCCTCATTGTATTGATCATCCTGAATTTGATGGTGCTGATGGGCCAGGTATATCCGGAAGGAGCGCCACCTTTTGCACGCACCATCAACATCCTCTTCCTGATTTCCAGCCTGGCATTTTTTCTCAGTGCCTTGCGGAAACGCAAGGGATAATGCCTGTTTTAATTCAGAGCAGATCATATTTTTCAAAATATACCCATCCTTCATCCCATGAATATCAGAGCCATTCCTCCGCTCAGTGAAAACAAATCACTGCGGTATGCCACCTTTGTAGTTCTGTATTTTTCGCAGGGAATCCCGGAAGGAATTACCCTCTTTGGTATTCCGGCATGGCTGGCCATGAACGGCAAATCGGCTGCAGAAATCGCAGGTTTCAGTGCGGTCACGCTGCTTCCGTTCAGCTTCAAAATTCTTCTGGCGCCCATCATGGAAAAGTATGTCTACCTCCCGATGGGCCGGCGAAGACCCTGGCTGCTGTTTGGGCAGCTTGGAATTCTGTGTAGTCTGGTGGGGCTCGCCTCTGTTCCGGATCCACTGAACAATCTGTTTCTGGTGACTGTTATGACATTGTCGGTGCACCTTTTCATCATGTTTCAGGACATCGCCACGGATAGCCTGGTGATCGATATCGTCCCGCTCAACGAACAGGGTCGGGCCAACAGCCTTATGTGGGGATCGAAAACAATCGGCAATTCACTGTCATTGTTTGCCGGCAGCTGGCTGATAAATCATTATGGATTTTCTTCCGCTGTGCTCACCATGTCGGTTTTTGTTGTTGGGATTTTGTTTGTTCCCTTGCTTGTGCTGGAACGAAAAGGCGAAAAGCGAATGCCCTGGTCGGAAGGTACTGTCTCTCCGGAAGCTGCCTTTCTCACTGTTGCCAGCTGGAGCAAACTGTTCCGGTCCTTCCGGCAGGTGGTGGCTCTCCGAAATACGGTGATTATGCTGATCATGGTGTTTATCACAATGGGGGCCCTACATTTCATGCGGACCCTGCTGCCAGTGTTCACCATCCAGGAGCTGGGCTGGACCAATGTGACCTTTTCAAAAATTACTTCCACCTCGAATCTGGCCGGTGGCATCATTGGTATGTTGTTGGGTGGGTGGATTATTCAGCGTTATGGCGTGGCCGTCCTTTTGAAACTCGGCTATATTCTGATTGCGATTTTATCGGCCTCCATGGGTGTGGCTATATCGATTTCGCCTCATCCTTTTCTGGCCTATGGATTCATTGGAATTTTCTGTACGCTGCTCACACTGATTAACATTGGTGTGCTTGCCCTTGCGATGGAACTTTGCTGGAAACGGATTTCGGCCCTTCAGTTCACCTTCAGCATGACCGTTTTCAATGCAGGTCTGGCGAGTGGGGCGGCTTTTTTGGGATACCTCCGGTCCTTTTTCGGGTGGCCGGTTTTATTTGGGGTGTTCACACTCCTCGTGCTGCTGGCTATGATGCTGCTGCGTTTCATCCAGACCCACCGCCACCGTTCGGAAGTGGAGGATCTGGAAAAACGATACATCGAAATTCTTGAATCTGAGACCAGTCTGCTCAACAAACCGGGTTCCAACTGATAAACGTTCTCCCTGAAAACCGGACCCAGACTCATTTAACTTTGAACCGGAGCTTTACGTTTTCATTTCAGAGCGTACAATCTTTCTCAATAAGCTCTCGCAAAGAGAACCCGTCCGGCTGATGGTTTGCCTGTGACCATACAGACACCCTCCTCTTTCTCCTGATCGAGAGGAATGCAACGAATGGTGGCCTTGGTTTCGGTTTTGATCCTTTCTTCGGTTTCCGGCGTACCGTCCCAATGAGCAAGGATAAAGCCCGGATTTTCATCCAGCTGCTTTTTGAAGGTTTCGTAATCGTCGACTTTCTGGGTCTGCTTTTCACGGAAGGCCAAAGCCTTTTTGTAAATGCTTTCCTGAATCTCCTCCAACAGGTTAAGGATTCGGTCTTCAATGCCATCAAGCGATACCGTCTCTTTGGTGAGTGTGTCGCGGCGGGCCAGTTCGATGCTGTTGTTCTGCAGGTCACGGTTTCCGATGGCCAGGCGAACGGGCACACCCTTCAGTTCGTATTCGGCGAATTTCCAGCCTGGTTTCTGGGTATCCCGGTCGTCCAGAAGAACTGAAACACCAACCTTCTGCAGTCTCGTTTTCAGCTGCTTACAGGTCTCCAGTAAAACTGAAGTATCATCGCCAAATACGATGGGCACAATCACCACCTGATGTGGCGCCAGTTTTGGTGGAAGCACCAGTCCGTTGTCGTCAGAATGCGCCATGATGAGGGCACCCATCAGGCGGGTACTCACTCCCCAGGAGGTGCCCCAGACATAGTCGAGGGTTCCGGTTTTGTCGGTGAATTTCACATCAAATGCCTTGGCAAAGTTCTGTCCGAGAAAGTGACTGGTTCCGGCCTGAAGCGCTTTTCCATCCTGCATCAAAGCCTCGATGCAATAGGTATCCAGTGCACCGGCAAACCGTTCGTTCGGGGTTTTCACTCCTTTTACGACCGGCAATGCCAGGAAGCTTTCGGCAAACTCGGCATAAACACCCAGCATTTTCTCCGTTTCTTCAATGGCCTCGGCTTTGGTGGAGTGGGCGGTATGCCCTTCCTGCCATAAAAACTCAGCCGTCCGTAAAAACAGACGTGTTCTCATTTCCCAGCGCACCACGTTGGCCCATTGGTTGATGAGCAAAGGCAAATCGCGGTAGGATTGTATCCAGCCTTTGTAGGTACTCCAGATGATGGCCTCAGAAGTCGGACGCACAATGAGTTCTTCTTCCAGACGGGCTTCCGGATCCACCATGAGTTTTCCTTTTTTATCGGGATCGTTTTTCAGACGGTAGTGTGTGACCACAGCGCATTCTTTGGCGAAACCCTCCGCATTTTGTTCTTCGGCTTCAAACAGACTTTTCGGCACAAAAAGGGGAAAATAGGCATTGGAATGGCCTGTTTCTTTAAACATACGGTCCAGAGTCTGCTGCATTTTCTCCCAGATGGCAAAGCCATAGGGTTTGATGACCATGCAACCTCTGACGGCTGAATTTTCGGCCAGATCGGCCCGTTTCACCAGTTCGTTGTACCAGCCTGAATAATCTTCGCTGCGTTTTGGAAGTGCTTTGCTCATAATTGGTTGTTCGATTTCCTGCGATCGAAATGAAAAAGAGGGCGATTTTAGATTAAAATCTCAAATGAATGGCAATTGATTCTTATTTTTACTGTTTCTAACAGGCTTCGGGAATTCAAAACATAACCGACCATGAACACGAACTCTTTCAACCGACTACCACTTGCTGCCCTTATCGCCTTCAGTTTTCTATTTGCAACAGGTTGCGCCAGTGTCAGCACTTCTCAAACAGAGACCGATGATGCGTATTTCAACTCATCCGACATCCGGAAAGAAAAGGAAGCCGCAACCATCGCCACAATGAAAAAAGCAGCGGAGGAGGCCAATACCCCTTCCGCGACTTCCGGTTCCGATGTAGACTATGTGAATCCGAACTACAAAGCATCCGGCAAATCGGGCAGCAACAGCAATTCATCCAACAATAATTACACGGACAATTCATTTAACTCAAGCTATTCATCGCCTTACTATTCAGGATATTACTCAGGAGGATATTCATGGATGCCGGGTCCGTACAATTACGGTTCTTCGTTTTCGATGTGTTACCCGATGTGGTATGGATCCGGCTGGGGTTCCAGTCTGATTCTGGGCACCCGGCCATACAATCCATGGATGATGAATTCCGGTTTTGGGATGGGGTATGGAATGAACTATGGCATGGGATACGGAATGGGCTACGGCAATTCATTTTACTACAATGCCTATGATCCGTTTTATTCTCCGGCCTTTGGGTATTACGGTTACAATCCTTTTGCTTCCTCATATTATTCACCTTATTCCAGCTATTACAATCCGTACAATTCCGGGAATTATTTCAACCCAGTCAACAATCCAAACGAACCATCATCTGGAAGTGGTCTGGTGAAAACCAACTTACCGATTTCCGGCATGACGGGGGGCGATGTTAACAACACAGGAGGACGCCTGGGCACACCGGTCCGTGGAGGAAGATTGAATACCGACAACTCTCAATCAGGCCTACCTGTTGTGAACAATCCCAACACAGAAACACAAGGCGGAAGGCCCAATTCCTCAATTTTCAGACACGAATCGAATTCCAACCAGGGACAAGTTGTAAGTCCTCCGCCGGTCAACAACAATCCGGATCATCATTCCGGAAACAATTCCGGATTCTGGAGAAACGACAACAACAACAGCAGCAACGACTTTTTCCGGAACCAGAATTCAGGTCTGGGTGGCGGGCATTCTTCCAGCGGGTCCGGCACAGGAAATACATCCGGTGGTGGTAACAAGGGTGGGGCGCAAATGACAGGCGGAAGAAAGCGATAATTCAATCCAGAAAAGTAACCAAGGGACCTCGTACATGATTTTTCAAACCCGAATGATCCGGAATTTCGTTTTTCTGGCATTCACCAGCATCTCCGTTTCAACCCATAGTCAGGCACAGGGATTTTACGATACTGCACCAAGATTTGGCCAGAATTCCATTTTCGGATCCACCAAAAGTATGGGCATGGGCGGCGTTCAGATGGGCGTGGGCGGCGAAGGGTCTGCACAGGCAGTGAATCCTGCAGCACCCGGACTTATGCGGAAATCCGAAATACAATTCAGTCTGATGCCCTATCTGAATACGACCAGCAATACCTTCCGTGATGGAACCGTTAGTGCCGACAAGTCGGGAATGCCGGTGGGCAATTTTTCACTATCTCTCACCACATTAAAAACAGAAGATGAAGAAAACCCGATCCGTGCCGGCGTTTTTACGGTGAGTTATAACCGGGTCTCCGTTTTTCATCGCAAAACAGTCTGGGAAGGTGAAACTCCATTGTATCAAAACAATTCTTCGCAACCATCCAATAATTCGATCATTGATCTCTATCTGGCCGGAGCCAATAAGCCTGGCTCCTACCCTTCTCAGACGATCCTGAGTGACGCGGGTGGAAACCCCATCGTTTTCAACGACAACTTTAAAAATGATCTTGTTATGGCCTATTCGGCCTATCTGCTGGATACTTCCGGAGGTTCATTTGTGTCTGCATTTCCCCGTTCCGATCTGTTGAAAACCGGTTATTATGACCAGACGCTGAACCATGGAATGTGGAATTTTGGATACAGTGTCAACATCAAGGAGAAAACCTATCTGGGAGTCAGTGTAGGCTATGTAAGAGGAAACTACACCTCTGAAGTACAGTATGGTGAGACCATTCAAAATGTGTATGTGGATCCTTCAAATCCCAATTTTTCGTACCTCCAGGGCTTTAAAGGTGTAAACTTTCAGCTGTACAAAAACCTGGATCAGAAGCAGGTGGGTGTAAATGCCAATGTGGGTGTGGTGTACAAATTTTCGGATGAATTCCGGGTATCCGGAGCCATCCAGCTTCCGTCTCTCACGTGGATCAGCGAAAAATACTCTCCCAGTATAACCTATGACTTCAACGGACTTCGTGACTGGAATGATCCGACAAAAACAATTGAACCAGACAAGGTAACCTGGTTCGAAAACAGTTTTGCATACAAATTACGCATGCCGGCAAAGTTCCGTGGAGGATTCAACTGGATTGCCGGCAAAACCGGGATGCTGGGCGTCGATGTGGAATACACCGATTTATCCACCACCAAACTGACCGAAGGCGACGGTGGCTACAACTTTGTATCCGAAAACAAAATCATTCAGAATACATACAAGCCAACCCTCAATGTTAAAGCCGGTGGTGAACTCCGATCTGGTGATTACCGTTTCCGGCTGGGATTTGCTTATTACCCAACTGCCCTGAAATCGGGGGCAACATACTCCAACAACGTACTGAAAGACACATTCTACTACACTGGCGGAATCGGTGCACGGTTTGAAAGCTGGTATTGGGACATTGCATTGGTTCTTGGTTATTCCGGTACTGATTACAACTATCTTCCGGCCACCATTGATCAGGGTATCTCCACAAAAATTTCAAATTCTCAGCTGAGGTTTGGTATCGGCTTCATCCTCTGATAAAATCCGATCAAAATCAACGGCTCATTCTGATTTAGATTCTGTCTGAATTCGGGCATTCAACTATTAAACGAGACCGGTTTTGCCGGAAATCGCGATGGCTTTTTGTCATTGCTGCTTACTTTCCATTAATTTGGGGCTTCACCATAAAAGAGAACCATCTCACACTAAATCATACAAATCTTCATGCGTAAAAAAATCATCGCCGGAAACTGGAAAATGAACAAAACCCTGTCGGAAGCCAGAGAACTCTGCTCCGAAATCCAGGCCGGACTCTCCGGAGGTATACCTGAAAACACCATCAGCATTCTTTGTGTTCCAGGATTGTATCTCCTTCCGGTAAAGGAACTGATTGGCCAGACTCCATCCTTGTTTGTGGGTGCCCAGAATTCCGCCGCTTTCACGGACGGTGCTTTTACAGGTGAAACTTCAGCCACACAGCTGGCGGCGGCCTCCATTCCGTATGTGATCATTGGCCACAGCGAACGACGCAGTCTGTTTGGCGAAACGGATGAAGTAATCAAAACAAAAATCGATCTTGCCCTGGAAGCTGGAATCACCCCCATTTTCTGTTGTGGAGAACCGAAAGAAATCAGAGAAGCCGGTACACATGAATCATTGGTGAAAACACAGGTGGAAGGTGCGCTCCTTCATCTGGATGCTGCTTCCATCAAAAAGGTTGTGATCGCATACGAACCAGTCTGGGCCATTGGTACCGGGCTCACCGCCAGTTCTCAGCAGGCCCAGGACATGCACGCATTTATCCGCAGTCTGTTGTTGAAAGTGTATGGCAAAGAAACCGCTGACTCCATCTCGATTCTTTATGGTGGCAGTGTAAAAGCGTCCAATGCAAAAGAACTGTTCGACATGCCGGATGTGGATGGCGGATTGGTCGGTGGCGCATCGTTACAGGCAGCAGAATTCCTCCGGATCATTCAATGCGCCTGATTTTCATCCTGATACTGGGCTTTTTTCTGGTGCCCGATCTCAAAGCCCAGCCGGCATACTGCCAGCTGAGTGGTGCGGTTTTCGTGGAAAAAGATCCCGCCAAAGTGCAGTACAGGGTATTTCTGGAACCATCGGAATCGTTTGCCGATATGCTCGTGTTCCAGGCCAGTAATGCCCTGTTTGCCGATAAGCCCGGAAACTGGTTTTTTACAGATGCCCGGGCACAGGCCAACATTTTCATTATGTTTGTCAAAGAGAGATCACAGGCTGATTTCTCCATTCACTATACCGAAACCGAGTCTTTTGCCGGTTGCCAATCTCTCCGATAACCAATGAATTTCATTCAGGTCAATGTACGATGTGCTTCTGAGTTTACCGATATTCTGATCGCAGAACTCGCTGAACTGGAATTCGAATCGTTTGAAGAAAACAAAGTGGGATTTAATGCCTACATCGAAGAATCGAAAATTGATTTCGAGTCTACCAAAGCCATATTTGAACAATATGCCGGATTGACTGCCCTTCATTACGGGATGCAGAAAATTGCCCGGGAAAACTGGAACCAGGAATGGGAAAACAACTACCCTCCCATTGTGATTGGAGACCGTATTCTGGTCAAGACTCCCTTTCACAAAACCGAAGAAGATTTTGAAGTCGTGATTACCGTGATACCGAAAATGAGTTTCGGCACCGGTCACCATGCCACCACCAGTCAGATGCTGGCCTTTCTTCTCCAGTACAAACCGGAAAACCATACCGTGATTGATGCCGGAACCGGAACCGGAATTCTGGCCATCATGGCTGAAAAAATGGGGGCTGTTTCAGTACTCGGATTTGACAATGATCCCTGGTGCATTGAAAACGCCCAGGAAAACTACGGCCTGAATCAATGCTCCCGCTGCTCGGTTGTGCTTGCTTCTTCCATGACCGGAATTCCGGGCGAACCCGTCGATACGATCGTAGCCAACATCAATAAAAACGTCATCCTGAAGGAATTGCCATTGTATGCCAGCCGGCTCAACGAAGGAGGGCGGCTCTTTCTTTCCGGATTTTATACCGAAGACGTGAGCGATATTGAGGTTCTGGCCTTTCAGCACGGGCTGCAACCCGTCGATTCTTCCGCACACGACAACTGGGCCTGTCTGGTCTATCAAAAAACTGTTACCGATTAACCACAAGGATTCATGACAAGGAAATCCCCCCGAAAAATCGTTTCCATTTCGTCCATCGCCGGGATTCTCCTGGCCCTTTTTTTTCTGACGGTATCGGTTTCGCCGATGAAGGCACAGGCACCCGGCGGAGGACAATTTGCGGGCTATCCCACCAAATTTGCCGAAACCGACGCTGAGTTCATTCAGGAATTCGGGGATTTTCTCCGGAAAACCAAACTGGTGGAAGTGGAGAAATCAGCCACTGAATTCGGGGAGATGTGGTCTTCAGGCAAATTGAATCCAGAGCAGAAACAAGCCTGTATGGGGCTTTTCAACACTATGTTGAAAAAGAAATACAAGCCAGCCCCACATTTTGAAAAAGTGGTGGACATGCTCATCATGGCTGGAACCAAGCGTAATCTGGAACCGCAACCCATGCTGAAACTCATCACCACCACACAAAAGGTGATGGGCAACTTTGAACCCAACCCGGCCTTTGCTTATGTGGCCAATATCTTTCTGTACTTCAAGTTCAACATGCTGTACACCAACGGCTTTTACAAGCTGAAGGTCAGTAAGCCAGGCAAACTGAATTTCGACTGGGTCGGTCCGGATATTTCAGCCGACACCGGCGCTCCGAAAACAGACGAACAAGTATCCAACAAAGCCTTTCAGGATTGGGAACAGGAAACGACCCCGGCTGGTTCTCTGGATGTTCCTGCCATTGATCCTCAGTATCAGGAAGTGCCGGTCGATCTGCCGCAGATTACAGGACCCGTGATTCTATTCGAACAGGTGAGTCTGAAATTTGAAACCGGTTTTGATTCAGCGGCGTTGCGTAAAACCAACGGTACTTACATGATTGCCAACGGTACCTTTGTGGGAGATGGCGGTGTAATGGACTGGCTCACAGCCGGATTGAAACGCAGCGATGTGTATGCCGAACTGAAAAAATACACCTTCCGTGTCAAGTATCCGCAGATGCAGGCAGACAATGTGCTGTTGTACTACAAGAACCGACTTGAAACAACTGTCCTGGGTGCGTTCGAGTGGAAAAGCAAACGCAAAACCACCTTCGATGAGGCCGTGTATCCCCGGTTTAAATCGTATTACAACGAATCCCGTTTCAAGGATATAAAGGACGAAGGCATCTATTACAAAGGTGGTTTCTCCATGGAAGGTCGGAAAGTGAACAGCTCTTCTGTCTATGGAGGAAAAGGAGTGATCAAATTGAAAAACAAAAACAACTGGGCCATTTCCATGGTGTCGAACCGGTTCGATTTCAACGATACCACCATCACCTCCAATTCAGCTTATGCGGTGGTGTACTATGGCAATGACTCGATTGTGCACCCTGCTGTCCGGGTTGTGTACAACACCGTCCGTCGGGAAATCCGCCTCTACAAAGAGAAAGGGAAATTCAAGGATTGTCCGTTTTATGATTCGGGCCACAACATGGAAATCCTGACCGATCTCCTGGTCTGGGATATGGATAAAACGAATATGGATTTTTACATCATCACCGGGAAAACGAAAGTGCCGGGATTGTTTGAGTCTCTCGATTTTTTCACCAACAAGCGCTTTTCGGCCATTCAGGGCATTTACACATTTCACCCGCTCATGATGCTGCAGGGCTATGCGAAAAAGGCAAGCCGGGAAGAATTCAATGTAGAGGAAATGGCGGCGGATTTCAAACAGAATGCCAACTCTCTCCGTTCTGCGATGGTTTCGGTTGCGGCATCCGGTTACATCGACTACGATGAGAAAAACGGGAACATCAAAATCCGGGAGAAGCTGTTTCACTACACCAATTCACAGAAAAACAAAAAAGACTACGACCAGCTTTCGATTCCTTCCCTTAACCCTTCCCGGTTCAATGCCCAGCTTTCGACGGATACATCAGACATTACGGTGTATGGAGTCGATCGGTTTTATCTGTCAGACTCCCTGAATGTATACATTGAGCCAAAGGATAAGAAAGTCGTCATCCGGGGCAACCGGAATCTCCAGTTTAATGGAAAGCTCAACGCCGGTAACTACCGAGCCTATGGGGAGAAATTCAAGTTTGACTACAATGATTACAAAATTGACATGGGAGCCATCGATTCGATGGAAATTACCACTCCCAGTGCCAAGAAAGACGGAAAGCCAACCGTTTCCAGGATGTACGGGCAGGATAAAAATGCCGCGGGTGGTGAAAATTCTCTGGGGAACGGAACTTTGTATATTAATGAACCGGATAACAAATCATCCAAAAAACGGATTCCGAAATACCCGATTTTCGATATCAAGACACCTTCGTACATCTATTTTGACAAACAGGAATACCTGAAAGGAAAATATGGTTCGAAGGTATTCTTCAAGATTCCTCCATTTATGGTCGACAGTGCCTCCGTTGGAACCGCCAAGTCTATTGGCTTCGACGGTAACTTCGTATCTGATTCCATCTTCCCGACCTTTGCTGAGAAACTGAAAATCCGGCCCGATAAATCGCTTGGATTCTCCCACAAAACGCCACCGGAAGGATATCCTTTGTACGGAACCGAAGCCCGGTTCTTTGGGGTTATTACCATGGACTACAAAGGTTTGCGTGGCAAAGGAGATATCAAATACCTGAATGCCACGGTGTCGTCTGAAGACTTTATTTTCTATCCCGATTCCGTCATTGCAAGAGGACGTGCGGCAAAAATGGAGGGTATGATCATCGCCGATGTGGCCTTCCCTGAATGCAGCATGGAATCGTATGCGATGAAATGGAATCCGAAGAAAAAGACGATGAACTTCATCAATGCAAAGGGGATGCCGTTCAAATTGTACAACAAAACCATTTCACTTGAAGGTCTGGTCTCTCTTTCACCAAATGGATTGGCAGGACGCGGATACATCCAGATGCAGGGGGCAAGAGCTGAATCAGAACGATACAAATTTGGCAAAGACGGATTCTCCGGAAGAAAAGCATTCTTTGAAGTGAAGTCCAACAACCCGATCAAACCAGCGGTTGCCTGTCGGAATGTACGGTTCGATTTCTCATTTGTAGACCAGAAAGCCGATTTTTCGCCGGAAGTAAAAGGTTTCGCTTCCAACGTTTTCCCATTCTGTCAGTACAAAACCTCCATACCGAAGGCCACCTGGTGGATCGAACGGAAGCAGGTTACGATGACCAAACCAGACAGCATCGAACTGAGAAGTTCTTATTTCATCAGCACCAAAAAAGGAGATTCTCTTTACTTCAATGCCAATGCAGGATTGTATGACATCAATACCCACCAGATGACGGTAAGCGGTATCCCATACATTCATGTGGCCGATGCCGAGATCAAGCCCGATAGTGGGATTGCCATCATTTCGGAAGGTGCTAATCTGAAGACACTGAAAAATGCCACGGTTCTGGTGGACAGGACCAACAAATACCACATCCTGAAAAATGCGAATATCAAAATCATCGACCGCAACAAGTTTGAAGGCGACGGTATCTATCAGTATGTAAATGCCTTGAAGGATACGATTTCAATCAAGTTTGACGAGTTTACACTGGTGGATCCTTTGGCCGACAAAAAGGTGAAAGTGGATACTGATGAACCATATACCGTTTCAGGTGGCGAGATTCCGGAAACAAAACCGATCAAACTGGCAGAAGGTATCCTTTTTAAAGGAGATGCGTTTATGTCGGCTCTCAAACCCAATCTGGAATTCAAAGGACAGATCAAACTGGATCTGAAAAAGAATAAAAATGCCGGCTGGGTGAACTACAAAACCGATGGCGAAAGCAAAGAATTTGTGCTCAACGTAGCCAATGCCACCGATGACGAGGGCCAGCCTCTGATTTCCGGATTGCTGATTGAAGATGGAAGCAATAAGCTTTACAATTCATTCCTCGGTCCGAAACACAACCTGGAAGACAGGGTCATTTTCAAAGCCACAGGTATCCTGAACTATATTGAAAAGACCCGCGAATTCCGGATCGGATCACAGGATCGCTTTGATGAAAAAACCTATGAAGGAGGAATCCTGGTGTACAACGATTCTCTGTCCAAAATTTCGGTAACAGGTAAACTCGACTTTCAGGGTGCACCGGATAAAGACTTTGTGATGCATGGTGCCGGAGCAGGACTGGGTTTGCTGGACAGCACCAAATTCTCCCTCAACGCCAGTCTGGCCTTTGATTTCAATATCCCGGCTCCGGCCTGGAAAAACATGGGAACCATTCTGGCCGGCAGAACCACTGACCTTGGTTTGCCGGAAGCCATTGACGATAAAACGGCTCTGGCGTACCGTCTGGCAGACATGGCCGGTGACCGGTTTGGCAAGGAATACGAAAAACAGAATCAGACCAAGAACGTACCGGTGTTTACTGCCGTTCCGAAGTTTGGCAAGAGTTTGTTCCTGAGCAACGTTACCCTCAACTGGAATCAGAAACAACGTGCCTGGTATTCCACCGGAAAAATCGGAGTGAGCCATGTTCAGGGAACCAATGTGAATGGTCTGATGGAAGGACTGGTTGAGATCAAATACACCGGTGGCTCACCCATAGTAAACGTAATCCTCGAGCCTTCTTCCGATGGCTGGTACTACATTTCATATGACGACACCAAACGGATGGCGGTCCGCTCAGCGCAGGATGATTTCAACACAGCCATCGAATCGAAAATGAAAGAGGGCAAAGAAGGTGCCTACTATTTCACACTGGCAGAATCGTATGAAAAGAATCGCTTTGTGAAATCGTTCAAGAAAAACTACCTGGGAATCGATGTAGGGGAAGTGGTGGAAGAAAAGCCTGAAACCGAAGAGAAGGAGAAAAAAGAAGAGGCGGCCGCTGAAGAAGAGGAAGAAGCACCGAAACCAAAACCGAAGAAAGAAAAGAAAAAGAAGAAAGAAGAAGTAACAGAAGAAGAGGATTCTGAGGAAGCCAAACCGAAGCCGAAAAAAGAAGAAGAGGATTCTGAGGAAGGATTTGGTGACACCGAAAAACCAAAAGAAAAAGTCAACGACGAAAAGCCGAAAGAAGAGGAAGAAGGTCTTGATGATTCGGAGAAACCGAAGGAAAAACCGAAGAAAAAGAAAAAAGAAAAAGAAGAAGAAAAGCCGAAGGAAGAGGCAGAAGAAGAAGGATTTGGTGATTCTGAAAAAGCAAAACCAGCCAGCGATTCAACGCAGGCCGGTGAAGAAGGCGACAAGGAAAAACCAAAAAAGAAGAAAAAAGAGAAAGACAAACCAGCTGACGAAGAGCCGAAAGCCGACGAACCAAAAAAGGACGAAAAGAAAGAAGACGAAGAATTCTAATTTCCGAAACCTCCAGACAGGAAGGGAACGACACAGGAATGTATCGCTTCAGGCGGCATAGTACTGAGTTCTTCCCTTCCAAAAAGGCGCAGGTCCGTCATCATAGCCTCCCGACCTGTTAGTTCCGGGTCGGTTCCCAAAGCAGGTGATCCGGCAATTTTCCGGACTTCGAAAAACAGTTCCAGGGCATGAAAACGGCTGTCGATGTGCTCATGAAATGTCACAAACCGAAGGCATTCAATCTCCAGTGAAGTTTCTTCCATGAATTCCCGCTTCAGTGTTTCCTCCACCGTTTCACCAAACTCCACCCCTCCTCCGGGCGGACTCCAGAAATAACCCAAAGGCCCCAATCCTTCGTGCCGGACCAGCCAGATCTGGTCATCTTCCACCAGCAATCCACAGACCCGCACCCGCACTTTCTGCACAAAGGGACTTCCCGATTTTTCTTCCATTCCGCAAAGAAGAGGAATTCATGATTTGGTAAAAAAGAAAAGACATGGTTGGCTGTTTGCCTGTATTTTTGAAACAGGAAACCAACCAACATGAAATACAAGAATCTGAGAGAAGAATACCGCCAGTTTGAACTACGGGATGAGGATGTTCTGGATAACCCGTTTGCTCAGTTCGAACAATGGTTTGATGATGCATTGAAGCAAAACCCCACTGACACCAACGCCATGGTTTTATCGACGGTATCGAACGATGGCTGGCCGCAGGGAAGGGTGGTTTTGCTCAAAGAAGTGGATCATGGGTTTGTGTGGTTTACCAATTATGGATCCGGGAAAGGACAGGATCTTGCTCATTCTCCAAAAGCAGCGGTTACCTTCTGGTGGCCGGGTACTGCCAGACAGGTGAGGGTGACGGGTACTGTTGAAAAAGTGAGTGAAAAAGAATCCGATGAATACTTCCAGTCCCGTCCCCGGAATTCACAGGCCGGAGCCATTGCTTCTCATCAGAGTTCAAGGATCTTAGGAAGGGAAAGTCTGGAGAACCGGTACGAAGCTTTGATTGCTCTGCCTGAAACCACAACGTTTCAGCGGCCGGAAAACTGGGGTGGCTACCGGCTGATTCCTCACAGCTTTGAATTCTGGCAGGGAAGAGAAAGCCGCCTTCATGACCGGATTCTGTTTACCAAAGACGGAACAACCAACTGGAAAAAAGAGCGTCTTTCGCCTTAGATCCGGATCCTGTTTTTCACCAACCGACCAGTTCCTTCCAACCGGGACCGATGAATTTCAACACCGGCACACTGTTCATGATCTTGTATTCCTGAAAAAAATCAGTGTCTTCATCCAGAAACCGAAACACCGCTGCCGCTTTGTTGTGGCGGAACAGATTCTGGAAAATCTTCGCTGCCGGCACCTTTTTGTTGGCCAGTACATGTAAAAGGACCTTGTCGTAATACGCAAACCTCTTTTCAGAACGACTTCCTGGCAAAACCGGCTGACCTGTTTTCACCAATGTCTCCACGATCCGGGCGGAGTGCCGTTGAATGCGGGTGAAGGTGTATCCGGTTGAGGCTTTGGTCTGGCCTCCCGCTGTTCCGATGTTGATGATCCGGTTGCTTTTCGCTTTTTCGAATGGCTCTGAAAACATGGGAATGGCTCCTGCTTCCTTGTGGATAATCTCATATCCGGTTAATCCGATCCTTTCTTCCAAATATTCCTTCAGGACGGAATCGTAGGATTCGCTTTCGAGCAGATTTTCTGAAAAGACAGTGAATTCCACCAGTGCTGTGGTGGACGAGGTCGGAAGTATGTACATGAACCGGCACTCCCCTTCCTGTTCGACGCGGAAATCCATAAGGGTGGCCTCCGTTTCGGAAAAAACAGGTTTTGACGTTTGAATGACCCATCCTTTGAAATGCTGCAGCAGGTAAAAATGCCCGGGTTGCTTTGGCCTTTTCGGCACAATGCTGTTGAAAACAAAGGGCGCTTCAAATTGCTGATCGCCAGCTGTTACCCGAACCATATTTTTCTCTTCCCGGCACTCTCCTACTTCAGAGTGCACAATTTCCACACCCGGGAACGAGCGGAGAAAATCCAGAGTATGGGAATAAAAGCGGTCGGCCCGTATCATCTTATAGGCATAGGGTTTCAGATCGAGAAGCTTTGAAAGTCCGGGTCCGTGAAACCAGGCCCTCTCCCATTTCTTTTCGAGAATGGATTCAAACGGCCCTTCCCCGGTTTCCCAGAAACACCAGGTACGGTCGTTTCCCGATTTGGTGTCTTTGTCGAGAATCAGAATTCTCTTTTCCTTCAAAGCCGGTTGCTGAAGCATTTGCCAGGCCAGACTCAAGGCTGCACAGCCGCCACCAGTGAATATGTAATCGTATGATTTCATGTTGGAAAATTCCGGTCAGGATGTCAAAACAATCCCATTCGGGTACTACAAGAGTACGGAGGGTTTTGTTCAGAATCAATCAAAAAATCGAATGGAAAATCCGGAAAAAACCGTGGAAAGAAAGGCCGGATTCACAGAAAACATTACCCGAAAGATAAAAAACACTGTACACGAGCAGACAATCCCGGTGCTTTTTCCTTATTGCACCACATTGCAAAACCCTGTACAATGCGAAAAGCGGCCTGGGCCCTGAGTTATTGCCTTTTACTGATCCGACAAAGCTGGATGTTGTGGGTCTTATTTGGCATTCAGATGCTCGCCACTATAGGCAGCAGCCAGGGCAAGGAAATACTGCGTGCCCTTTTCACCGACGATGGAAATTTGGTCCCGCTCTTTTTCTACGAGGTTTTCACCCTTCTCACAGGCGCATTCTACTTTGCTGCTTTTTACTGGTTCCTGTTTTTTTCAAATGTAAAAGGCGAACGGTACGACGATCCCATTTTCTATTCCGGATCAACCCAGAAAATTGAAGCCTGGAAATACCAGGAGTTTCTGCTCCTATACCGCCATTACCTCATCCGGATGCTCAGTGGCATTCTGTTGTTTCTGCCCACCTTCATTCAGATCCGGCTTTTGCTGGAACCCGGATTTCCAACCGGAACGGTCATTACGATTCTGGCCACTTCCCTCCTTTTCAATCTGGCTGTGATTCATTTCCGGAATCACCGTTCCTCCCCTCTGGTTCAGGCGGTCCGCATTCTGGCCTCAAGTCTGGCCCAAACGCTGGAATCGGTGTTGGGTTGGACGGAATCCCGTGTGAGAAAATGGCTGTTGCCCGCCCATCTTCAAACCACTTCCACTCTTGCGGAACCATTGCCGGTTCCCATTACGACGGAACACCGGATTCAGTCACTCCGGCAGGCAGCACCCGGCTATCGTGGGATGTTTTATCTGATGTTGATTTCAGGTTGCCTGATTCTCTGGCTTCTGTTGTTTACAAACGATTCCGTCCTTTCGTTCATTGGCCCGCTGGGCGTACTGGGTGCCGGTATCTGTTTTCTCATTATGGTGATTCTCCTGATCCAGTACCTGAATCATGTGTTTCTCTTTCCGTTTTACCTTGCCTTGTTTTGTCTTTTGCTGATTTCGTCTGCATTGAACCGGGATCATCCCATCGAACAAAGCAACCAAAAGCGGCACCCGCCACCCGATGCTCCCCTGCCTCTCTCCCAACAATTTGAACGGTGGGTTGAACACCGGAACTGGTTCCGGAATGAAGGAAACCCGATCCAAACAGCCGGAGGTAAAATCCCGGTTTTCCTGGTTTCTGCAGAGGGAGGTGCCAACAGGTCAGGTTACTGGACGGCCCTGATGTTGCAAACCCTGCGTGAAAAACTGGGACCGGATTTCGATGAAAATCTGTTCGCCATTTCGTCCGTTTCCGGAGGCTCTTTCGGGACTGGAGTGTACGGGCTTTGCCGCACCCAACAACTGGATTCCGCCCAAAGCCGTGACAAAATGAACCGCTTTTTTGGGACCGACTACCTCTCTCCCCTTACGGCCCGTCTGCTGTGTGGCGAACCACTTCAGCTGTTTGTTCCCGGTTACGTTCTGTCCTTTGACAGGGCGGTGGGTTTCGAGAACGCCATTTCGGGCCAGTTGGAAAACCTTTTCCCTGTTGCTGGAACCCCTCTTTTTTACCACACCTTTGAACGACCGGACAGCTGCCAGTTCAACCCCATCGTTTTGTTTCATTCCACCGAATGTGAAACCGGAAAGAGAAGCATCCTGAGCAATGTCCGCCTGAAAGAAAACGATTTTACAGGCGCCCGGTTTTTGAATGAAGCGTTTCAAAAAGACCTTCCCTTGAGTAAGGCGATGCACCTGAGTGCCCGCTTTCCTATCTTTTCTCCTTCCGCCGCAATCACCTTTCCCGATGGAAACAGACGTCATTTTGTAGACGGCGGTTACTACGACCGGGGCGGATACGAGACCACCCTCGATATTCTGAAAGCCATTGAAAGCAGCCAATATGCCGATCAGATCCAGCCGGTAGTTGTAGTGCTGTCCAATTCCCTGGAAACCGGAAGTTCGGTATTGCCGGTGGCTGAAGAAACTCAGTCCTCCGATGGTAACATGAAGTCATGCCAGACAGGAATTTCTTTTCTCAACGAACCCTTATCGATTCTGAATACCCTGGCCGCAAGTGGTGAAAACAACACCGATGTCCACAAAAAAAATCTGATCCGGCATTTGAGAAAAGGAAAAAAGGCAGGCGTGTACTACATGGAATTCGATCTTAAAGCCACTGCCGATGAGGTTCCGATGAACTGGTATCTTTCACAAAACGGCCTTATGCGAATTGAAGAAAAAGCCCGAAAACTGGCGAATGAAATTCCAGACTTGAAGGTCAAAGAAAGTTCGAAAGTCGTGGAAAAGGAGGCTGCCGTTTCACAGACAGTACCGGAACCAGCACCTTCCAAACCAAAGGTGGAGAATACACAGAAAGAGAATCAACAGATCAGCCCGGCGACACATCCGCATCTGTATTACTACAGCAAAAAGAAAAAAACGTGGAAGCTGAAGAAAGACGCCGACTTTAACATATCGGCCATAAAGCCTCTGGGGAAAAAATTTCAGAAACGACTGATGAAGTCCCGGAAAGTGAAGAAGGATTAAGGAAATTAACTGAAGAACGCCAGTTGGAATTTCCAAAGATTTTACAAACCAATCTGATTCTAATGTAGCCCATAACGATTTGGGATTCTTTGTTTTGTAACCGGAATTGGTAATGCTGAAAACGAAGTGCTCGAACAGCAAGGTTGATTTCTTTGAACAGATGACCAGATGGGATCCTCATAATTCCTTTGGCCAATCAGGTTCAAAAACCCGATCCTGCCATGCCAAAACCGACCATCTCCATATTATCATCCAGCATTCGCCCTGAACGGAAAAGCCACCGGGTTGCCCGGTATTTTGAATTCTATATCAACGGTAACAAGCTGGCAAATACTGAAATGCTGGACCTGCGGGCATACGAGTTTCCCTTGTTTACCAACCGGCTGAATATCCAGAAAGCACCAGCGGCGAACCTTGTAGAGTTTTCATCCAAAATCAAGAATTCGGATGGAATCATCATTGTCACGCCTGAATACAACGGGGGAATTCCGGCCGCCCTGAAAAATGCAATTGATGTACTGCTCGATGAATGGATGAAAAAACCCATAGCCATTTCAACGGTTTCGTCCGGACAACTGGGTGGCTCCAACTGTATGGCTTCGCTGCAGTTTACCCTTTGGAAACTCGGAGCCCTGACCACCTTTAAGATATTCCCTGTCTCCAGAATTGAAGAGAATTATGGAGAGGACGGAACCCCGGTAAACAAACCGGAATCCGACGCTCTGGCCAATGTATTTGTGAAAGATCTTCTGGCGATGATTATCCAGAATGACACCACCGGAAAGGAATTCCCACCTTACTGACCAAAACTCATTCTGGATTTTCTAGTCAGCCCCCTCGCTCATTCGTGCTGAATGCCGTTATTGGGACCGAATCCTCAGAACATGATCCTACGAA
>DAIOVD010000044.1:0-26250 GCA_036759185.1 Catalimonadaceae bacterium
GATTCATGTGGCGAAGTTTTTCAAGGGTTTCCTCGTCCATCAGAATCAGATTGGTATTTCTTCAGGAACCATCACCGGAATTGTCTTCTGTCCTGGGTGGGCAATGATAACACCCATTCGGCCCAGAAGATAGATCTGCCCTAATTCTTACACCCGTTTCAAAATCTCCTGCTGAGGCGGTTTATGGCCAGTAAAATTTTCTACTCTTGCCTTTATGATGACTTTCCTTACCATGCCGGTAAATCTATCCATCCGGACCGGCACAACTGTGTTTCTTTTACTTGCCTATGCGATGCTCACACCTGGAATAAACGCACAGGATCTGAAGGATTTTTCAAAGAATGCCAGGACAATGTGTTTAGAGGGCAATTGCAAAAGTGGAAAGGGCAGGCTCAAGGTTATTTTTAATGATTACGACACAACTAAGTACGTTATATACGCAGGGGACTTTCAGAAAAGAAAGCTCACAGGAAAGGGTTCCCTGTACATACAGAACGACTATAAATGGACCAGGTTCACCGCAAATTTTGTCGATGGCCAGATTGCAGTAGGCGATACCGTCCTGTTTGAGGACCGTTATCAAATTGGCAAAGTGCTCATAAATAGCCGGCCAGAATATGCATACGGTGATCCTTTACCAATCTGGGCTGATTTGACTTTTAAAGGCGATCGTAAACCTCTGGATATCCAACGTCAAAAGGGAAAAATGCAGTTTACATTCAGAGATTGCCTGTTGAATGGAGAAAACGTGGTTGTCACCCTGGCCAATGGCATTTCGATTGACGGAAAAGGTGGCATTGCGGGCATCGTCAAATTTCCATGCGGTCCATCCGGCTTTGTATACCAGCCAGACGAAACAGTTTCGCTTTCTGATACGCTCCCAGGCAAAATAATCCGGACGGGGCCATATAACTTCAACACCCTTTGCTTGCGAAACGGCTTGTTTGTACACAAGCAACCCGATGGCAGCGAAGTGAAAGTCCGGTATGAAAACGATCGGGTTGTGAACGAAGAAATAGTTTCAACAGACGTAGTGAAGGAACGGGAACGTCAAAAGATACAGGCCCTGAATGATAAGCACGAACAAGAGCTGGAAAGGAAAAAGGTAGAAAGAATACGAAATTCGGCTGAGTACAAAGAGCAGATGGCCGCCTTCGAAGGTTTAAAATCAGAGAACGTAAAAGCCCGGCTGGATGCGGCGATTCAAAAGGGGAAGAAAGACCTGGCAGCCCTTGAAGAAAAAATCAATGGTGCTCCTATGGATCCCAATGCCTGCCTGATTTGCAATGGGAAACCAAGGCAACCCACCAAACGCTGCCCTGCCAAAGGGTGTAATAACGGTAAAACAAAAGAGGCTACCCAATCAGCTCAGGTTGTGGATGGCGGCATTGGCCGCAAGGGGGTTAATTGGACAACCACCACGAAAGAGTACAACTGCAGCCGCTGCCAGGGATCCGGTGTGTGGGTATGCAACCAATGCAATGGTACAGGTCTCAAAACACCATAATTGTATAATTGGAAATCAGGGAACGCTTTACAACAATGACTGTTCATTCATCTCTTGCCGCAAATCTCCTACTTGTGCGTAGTGTTCCGCAGGGCACTAACCACATTGAATAAAAAGTAGTGACTCCGTCCCGGTAGCAATACAATTTAGCCAGATTCTAAAGAGACTTCTGAATGCCACTGGCCGTTTCATGTCATAAAATGTCCTGAATGAATCAGTTGCATATTTCGCTTCCGGGCTATGCCAAACCAACGGCATGGTTACAACCTGCCTCTCATATATCGTCCGTAGAGCGTTACTCTATAGAAAAGAGGAAAACTCAGCCGTTTCCTTTTGGCCAGTCCGGATGAAATCCAACAAATCCTGAATGAGCGATTCTTTCATCAAACGGTATAAATATTTGTACCAGGAAATTTGTACCATATTTTTTTGGTACAAAATATTTGGTACAAAAAAAGTACCATGAAATTTGTACCATTTTATTTTGGTACAAAAAACGTGGTACAAAATGGTGTGATGGAAATGAAGTAGACAGTTGTCATGATGTTTTCCCCCCTTTGTGCCAGATGTTCCGCCGGGTATTACACCCTTCAAATAATAAGAAGGGTTACAAAATGACTTCGGCCAGACTTGCCGTCAAGGTAGCGAATGAACGTAGTGGAAGGTTGACAGCCCATTTCCCAATCGTCCGAAACTCCATTCGCCACCCGGTAAACCATGGAGGTGATCCACTTTTGGTCCTTAACCTCTTGCCCGATTTGCACAATGCCATAAACCGAAACAAAACAGCGGCCTCAAATCCAGAACTCAACTTCTTTGCGAAGTCGATTTATAATCTTTCTTTAGTGCCCCCGATTGAAACAATTAAAAGGAAGCAGAGGGAGATAAGAGTAATTCTAACAGAACTGAAAAAGATTACGACCAAAATCGTATGGTGCAAGTAGTAGAAGCCGAGACATTTATCAAGGTAATGGAAGGGGGCACAACCCAACCGTGGCTTGTGATTTGTCATTCTTCAACCGGAGCCAAAATCTATGTGGTAAAGCTCTATAGGGCGAACTATACTGAGCAGAATGAGGTGATCTTCAGGGAGCTGGCTTGTTCGCATCTGGTGAACCAGTTTGAACTTTCGACTCCGGAGGCCGTTTTAGTCAATATGAGTCCGGAATTTATAGCCACACTTCCTGCACCTCAGTTGGCTCAATACCGGCAAACCGCAGAGGGCTTAAAATTTGGTTCGGCCTATATAGAACCACCGTATGTTAATTTCAGCCCGGCGTTGTTATTGGAATTTCTAAAACCTTTTGATTTGGCAAGTGTATTTGCCTTCGACCAATTGATTTTAAACAAAGACAGAAGGGAAGGAAAACCGAATCTCATTCTAAAAAGTACAGATGTCTACCTTATAGATCATGAAATTTGTCTGGAAGGTTTAGAAGTTGGGCTTCAGCAATTTAAAACGAGCCAGCTTCCCCACCAGCGATACAACCATTTGTTTTTGGATGTCCTGAAAAAGCTGCCATCAAAAGAGAAACTTACCTGTTTCGACACTTTCTTTGAATACTTAGATACTGCAGTGAGATTTGATGGAATTAAGCAAATAAGCTTTCATCTGGAAGACCAAGGCATTCCTTGTCATTCTGTGAATGAAATCTACGATTATCTTTGTGCACTGAAGTCAAATTCAGCCTCCGTGCGAAAAGCACTAACCCTAGCCATCCAATGACCGGAAAATTTGAATACAGTTTACTCCAATATGTACACCACCAGCTTTGGGGAGAGGTGTTCAATTTGGGTATCCTTTTCTATTTTCCTGAAAGCAAAGAAATTGAATTTCAGTCGGGTGTGAGGTGGAAAAAACTAGGGGCAGTCTATCCCGATTTTAATACGAAACAACTGGGTGAGGTTTTGAAGGCCTTCAAAGCACAAGCAAGTCTGTTAAGCTACAGACATGATTTCGAAGGGAATTTATCAGACGTTATTTCTAAGTATTTTATTGTCAGAGAATCTGCTTCCCTTCAGTTTGCTGACTCCAAATCTGGTTGGATTACCAACGGTTCTCCAAATCTCACAAAAGAAAATTACCTTCAGCTATACCTCGGCCTTGCACCAAAAGTTAAAAACCCAGGATCTCCAATATTCAACACTGATCACAAGGTTGCAGACTACTTTTTTAACAAGTTAAAACAGCAAGGAATCTTTCCCTCATTCCAACAAAGCCATCCCGAAGAATTGTCTTTTGGTTATGCTACTCTGGCTGCAGATTTGGTCTGGCAAAATGGTAGCCTCAATTACACGAAGGGCCTTGCTCTAGCTTTGGATAACCCAAGGTATGCGAAAGATAAAGCTCTGATCCTTCAGGCCCAGCTGAATCATCTCGAATCATTAGCCGTGGATCGGAATCTCCGTTTTGATCTTCTTGTTTCTTATCCGGAGAACCAAAAGGAAAAGCATTTTGAGGACATTCCGAAAATACTGGAAGACATTAAGTCTCCCAAAAAACTAGTTACGGTAGATAAAATTGAGGCCTATATTTCGGAGCTAGAACCGTATATGGCATAAGGGATGTTAACCATCCAGCCCTGTCTAGTTGTTCAAAGGATTAGCACAGCGCTCTACGATCTTTGGGTATGAAGCAGAGCATTTCCCGCTTTTAGGGAGACTCCATCACGATAGCGAATAATCGCAGTTGAAAGCCTTTCCCAACCATTCGAAACTCCATTCGCCACCCGGTAAATCCGGAAGTTTATCGTTCTCGGCAGCCCTCCCTGTATTCCCTCCTGTTTCCCCCGATGTGAAATCGGGACAGTATCCATGGTTAAATCAGACAGGTTTCAGGCAACAAAAGCAACCACAAACAATAAGGCTATTGATTCGGAAAACGTGACAGCAATGCTGTTTGTTAACAATTTCCGGCGTCTGCCTACGGTTTCATAACCAGACCTTTGCACTTTCCGATATCTTTTTTTTCTTTGTTTGTTCTTTCCCCTTTTTCGATATGCAAACCCGCACTTTCCCTCTCTCCATTCTGCTTCTTGTTTTCGTTTCCTGTTTTTCGTTTTCGGCCTTTGGCCAGGACTCTGGTTGGATATTGCAGAATCCGTTGCCGCCGGAGAACCAATTAAATGATGTCCATTTTGTTGATTCACAAACAGGTTGGGTGGTTGGGGATCTTGGTACCATTTTGAAAACAAGCGATGGGGGGACCAATTGGACACCTCAGAGCAGTGGCACAACAAATTGGCTAATAAGTGTGTATTTCACCGATAGCGAAAACGGTTGGGCGGTGGGAGGATCAGGTGCAATACAAAAGACCAGTAATGGCGGCAACACCTGGATTACACAAAACGGCTCAACGGCATCTGATTTCCAAAGTGTCCATTTCAGCGACTTCCAAAATGGATGGGCCGTAGGAACAAATGGAACAATCCGAAAGACCATAGATGGAGGAAATACATGGATTCCACAAAACAGCGGAACAACATTTAGTCTTAATGGTGTATTTTTTATTGACAATCAGACCGGATGGATTGCAGGAGAAGGTGGAATTCGAAAGACAAGTAATGGAGGCTCTTCATGGGCCCCACTAAACATTGGTGCTTCTACTGATTTTAAGAGTGTTTATTTTACAAATAATCAAACTGGATGGGCTGTAGGACCTGGTGGGATAATCATAAAAACTTCAAACGGAGGCAATAACTGGTCTCATCAAAATAGCGGAACTACACAAAATCTACTAAATGTCCATTTCAATGATAGCCAGAACGGTTGGGCAGTAGGGATGAGTGGCACCATATTAAGAACAACAAACAGTGGAAGCAGCTGGAATCATCAAACCAGTGCAATCAACACTTGGATTCGCAGCGTTTATTTTCTCAATGACCAATTAGGCTGGTCAGTAGGTCCTAATGGCACAATTCAAAATACAATCAATGGAGGATTATCATGGACATTAAAAAATCAAGGAAAAAACGCCTGGTTTTTTGGCGTGCATTTTACCGATAGTCAAACCGGTTGGGCAGTAGGCATGAGTGGCACCATCATGAAGACCACAAATGGTGGTGATATCTGGTCCTTACAAAACTCCGGAACATCGACAAGTCTTTACGGTGTTTCTTTCATCGACAATCAAAATGGATGGGCAGTTGGCGACACCAGCACAATTTTAAAAACCACCAATGGCGGCATCACATGGAACCCACAATTCAGCGGAACCACAAATCCATTATTCAACGTACAATTTATTGACAGCCAAACTGGTTGGGCCATAGGGCCTTTTGGTAATTGCATAAAGACGGTTGACGGGGGTACTACATGGACAACACAAAACACCTCAATTGCAGATAGGAATATTCATTTCATTGACAGCCAAACGGGCTGGGCAGTTGGAGGTTTAAACGCAATCTTTAAGTCCACTGACGGTGGAAGTACATGGATTTCACAAAATATTGGATCCTCCAATGATATCCTTTATGACGTGTATTTTGTTAACAGCCAAACTGGTTGGGCAGTAGGAAAAGGCGCCACAATCCTAAAGACAAGTAATGGTGGAAGCACTTGGGTTATACAAAACAGTGGAACCACAAAAGACTTAAATAGCGTACATTTCACTGATAGCCAGAATGGATGGGCTGTAGGTAAAAATGGCACCATAATTAAAACAGACAACGGAGGAATTACATGGGCATTTCAAAACAGTAATACTTCAAATGAGATTTCTTCAGTCCATTTCTCCGACCCATCTTTAGGATGGGCGGTCGGTGTTGGAGGCACCATCCTCCACAAAACCAATGGAGGAGTGCCGGTTACTGTCAAGTCTCTGGTTTCAGAAGCGGATTTTTCTCTCTTCCCGAATCCGGCGGAATACGTGATCCAACTGAAAAGCGAATCCCCGGTACTGGAGTGCACCGTCCTTGATGCCATGGGTAAAAGTCAGCCCATGCGTCTGGATCCGGACAACAACCTCCACATCGAAGATCTGACACCCGGGCTGTATTGGTTGAGGGCTAAGACCAGAGATGGGATGGTCAGTAAAAAATTTATAAAGGAGTGATCAGGCATACCTATCGAAATCATTCCTTTTAACAGATCTATTAAACAATCCCAGAAATATGAAACCAATCGTAAACACAATCCTTTGCTTCGCTCTCACGCTCATTTTCACAGGCAGCATATCCGTCTTTGGGCAAGGCCCAAACTGGAAATGGCAGAATCCGTTGCCAACGGGTAACCAGTTTTTTGATGTCCATTTTGTGGATGACCAGACCGGTTGGGCCGTTGGTTGGGTAGGTACCATTCTGAAGACAACAAATGGTGGCAGCACCTGGTCAATTCAAAACAGCGGAACACCCTATCACATATACAGTGTTCAATTTATTGACAGCCAGACTGGATGGGCGGTTGGCGACAGCGCCATTCTTAAGACCAATAACGGTGGTACCACCTGGAACAGACAAGGCAACGGAAACGAAGGTCGGTTAACCAGCGTGTATTTCATTAATAACCAGACCGGATGGGCGGCAGGAAGCGGAAAGATTTATTTGACCAGCGACGGTGGAAGCACATGGACAATGGTCAATACCGAAACAGCGGGTTATTTCGTAGGTATTCATTTCACTGACGCCCAAAACGGCTGGATGGTGGATGATTTAAGAAGTACACTTTTCAGAACAACGAATGGCGGAAATACCTGGTCCATACAAACCATCGGATCAACCGATAATCTGTGTGACATCGAATTTACCGACAGCCAGACAGGCTGGGTGGTAGGTTATAATGGTACCATTTTGAAAACCAACAATGGAGGAATCAATTGGGTCCAACAATACAGTGGAACTCCAGCCTGGCTGGCCAATGTACGATTCACAGACAGTCAGACCGGCTGGGCAGTGGGCGAATACGGCACCATTTTAAAAACCAGCAACGGAGGTGACAGCTGGACACTTCAAAACAGCGGAACCACAACCCCGCTTCGAGGTGTCTATTTCTCCGATAACCAGACCGGATGGGCAGTGGGATATTCCGGAGAAATCGTTAAAACCACCGATGGTGGAAACACCTGGTTGTCACATTCCAGCGGCCATGTGAATACACTCTGGGATGTCCATTTTACGGACGGGCAGAATGGATGGGCAGTTGGCGAACAAGGCACCATTCTAAATACGACCAACAAAGGAAATACATGGAATTCTCAGATAAGTGAAACCAATAAGACCCTATCCAGTGTAAAATTCACCAGCGATCAGAATGGTTGGGTGATCGGGGAACTGGGCACTGTCCTGAAGACAACCAATGCCGGAAACACATGGACCCCACAAAGCATCGGAACCACAAGGTCGCTTTCGGATATGTATTTTTCAGACAGCCTGACAGGATGGGTCGTGGGCGATTCCGGAACCATTTTAAAGACAAGCGATGGAGGAAGCAACTGGGTGCAACAATCCAGTGGGACAACAAATCCCATCTCCAGCGTACAATTTGTAGACAACCAAACCGGATGGTTTGCAAACGGGGGCATTTATAAAACAACCAACGGAGGAAGCAGCTGGGACATTATTCCTTTTCTACATTGGGGCTACATTTACAACATTCATTTCATTGACAACCAAACCGGATGGGTAGTAGCGGCCCATAGCGCATTTTTTGGAAATGTCTTAAAAACAACCAATGGAGGCAACACGTGGGAACCACAAGGCTATGGAATTGAATTTGCTGCTAAGAAGGTTATCTTCCCTGATCCATTGCATGGGATTGTCGTTGGGATGTTCGGAAACATTTTTAAGACCAACGACGGAGGAAACACCTGGTATAAGCAAAACAGCAACACATCGAACGGGCTATACGGAGTCCACTTCAATAATGCGCAAAACGGTTGGGTGGTAGGTGAATTCGGAACCATCATTCAAACAACCAATGGTGGCGGTGCGCCGGTTGCTGTGAAGTCTGTGGTGGCAGAAGCCGATTTTTCTCTCTTCCCGAATCCGGCGGAATACGTGATCCAACTGAAAAGCGAATCCCCGGTACTGGAGTGCACCGTCCTTGATGCCATGGGTAAAAGTCAGCCCATGCGTCTGGATCCGGAAAACAACCTCCACATCGAAGATCTGACGCCCGGCCTGTATTGGGTGAGGGCAAAGACCAGAGACGGAATTGTTAGAAAGAAATTTATACGGAAGTGATTTGGCAAGACAACGAATACGAACAAAAAATGCCAGCATTATGAAAACAATAATCAATGCAATCCAAAGGTTCACCCTTACCCTACTCATCCTGCTTTTCTTTGGTTGTTTTTCAATTTACGGGCAGGAACCTGACTGGAAATGGCAGAATCCGTTGCCACAAGGGAATACTCTTTTGGATGTTCAGTTTCTGGATGCCCAAAACGGCTGGGCGGTTGGTATCGCTGGCACCATTCTGAAAACCACCAATGGGGGTAATAACTGGATAACTCAACTCAGCGGAACTACACATCATCTTCGGGCTGTTCACTTCCACAATACTTTGAATGGTTGGACAGTGGGAGATTCAGGCACCATCCAGAAAACCAGTAATGGCGGAATCACCTGGAGCGGACAAACCAGTGGAACGGTAAATAACCTTTATTCCGTCCACTTCAGTGATTCACAAACCGGCTGGGCTGTGGGTGCTGCTGGCACCATCCTCAAAACCAGCAATGGTGGCGGTAGCTGGGTCAACAAAATCAGCGGAACAACAAGTGCCCTTTATTCCATTCACTTTATTGATGGTCAAACTGGTTGGGCTTCCGGTAGCTATATCCTGAAAACTACCAATGGCGGAAATACCTGGGTCATTAAAATAAGCGGATTTTCCGAATGGCATCATTCAATCTATTTCAATGATTCTCAAAACGGTTGGACAGTTGGTGTAGGTGGCAGAATAACAAAAACCACCAATGGCGGAAATAACTGGATCAGTCAAAGTAGCGGAACAACTAGTCTCCTTACTTCTGTTTACTTTTCAGATGCCCAAACTGGTTGGGCTGTTGGTTTAAATGGGACTATCCTAAAAACCACGAATGGTGGCAGTAACTGGATCAGCCAAAGTAATAGTTCAAGAAATTTTCTTAATTCCGTCTACTTTACAGATACCCAAAACGGCTGGGCGGTATGTATGTATGGCACCATCCTGAAAACCAGCGATGGAGGTAGTACCTGGATCAACCAAAGTTTTGGAACAAGGAATTTCCTTTATTCTGTTCACTTCATTGATTTTCAAACCGCCTGGGCAGTTGGAGATAGTGGTACCTTCCTCAAAACAAGTAATGGTGGTATTAACTGGATCAGCCAAACTATTGGGACAGGAGACAAGCTTAATTCTGTCCATTTTATTGATTCACAAAACGGTTATGCAGTTGGAGATTCAGGCACCATCCTGAAAACCAACAATGGTGGCAGTTCCTGGATAAGTCAAATCAGTGAAACCACAAATGGGCTTACTTCCATTTATTTCATCGATCTCCAAACCGGCTGGTCGGTGGGAGATAGTGGTTCAATCCTGAAAACCAACAACGGTGGTGATGCATGGACAAGCCAAAGCAGCGGAACAACAAATGGTTTAAATTCCGTCCACTTCTACAACGCTCAAACTGGTTGGGTAGTGGGAAATGGTGGTACTATTTTAAAAACCATCGATGGCGGCAGTAGCTGGGTCAGCCAAAGCAGCGGAACATCAAATGTGCTAAATTCTGTCTATTTCATTGATGATCAAACAGGCTGGTTAGTAGGAAGGTATGGTAGAATACTGAAAACAAGTAATGGAGGTAGCAACTGGATTAGTCAAATCACCGGTACAATAAACAACATTAATTCTATTCACATGAAAGATGCCCAGATCGGTTGCGCAGTGGGTTATTATGGCACCATCCTAAAAACCAGCAATGGCGGCAACACATGGATCAGTCAAATCAGCAGAACAATTAATGAGTTGAATTCCGTGTACTTCTCCGATTCCCAAAACGGCTGGGTGGTGGGCGAAGGAGGCACCATCCTCCACACAACCAATGGCGGAGGAGTGCCGGTTGCTGTAAAATCTCTGGTTTCAGAAGCGGATTTTTCTCTCTTCCCGAATCCGGCGGAAAACCTGATCCAACTGAAAAGCGAATCCCCGGTACTGGAGTGCACCGTCCTTGATGCCATGGGTAAAAGTCAGCCCATGCGTCTGGATCCGGACAACAACCTCCACATCGAAAATTTGCAGCCCGGCCTGTATTGGGTGAGGGCTAAGACCAGAGACCGAATTGTCAGCAGGAAATTTATTCGGAAGTGATGAACAGGCTAGTCGAATCAATTTCTGGCAAATGGTATTTTATAACACCTGGAAAATTGAAACCACGAAGAGCCGGAAAAGCGTGAAAGTGGTGGTGGAGTAAAAACGCAGACCTTGAAAAGGATTGCGGAAGGAAGGAAACTTTTTGGCATGTTACAGAGAACCCGAATCCGGACATAACACTCCTGCTTTAAGGTTCAGCAAAAGTTGAATAATCAGGATTTTCAACGCAACTACTCTCCGGCTGAGGGATTGAAGTGGAAATACTTTTGGCTGGTCTCCAGCGAAAAGATTGAAACGAAAAGCCCGACCCCGACGACAGGAGGGGGCAGCCCCAATCCGGTTTACTGGTTTATGACGCTGGGGATTTCAATATCCAGCATAAAAAAAGGCCCCGTTCCTGAGGCCTTTTTGTTGTGTGCGTGTGATTGTTACTTTTTAACCGGAGATTTTTTCGGAGGTGTGGTTCCGCCTGCAGCCGGTTTAGCCGGAGTGGCAGGTGCCTGTGCTGGCTTTTCTTCCACTTTGTCTCCTTCAGCCGGTGGTTTGATTCCAAGCTGATTCAATACCAGATCGGTGATGTCAGAATCTTCTTCGGCGTACAACAAAACCTGATCTGAGTTCAGGACATGTGTGTAGCCGTTGGCTTTGGCCACTTCGTTCACTGCCTTATAAATTTTATCGAGTTCAGGCTTTACCAGGTCGTTTTCCCTTTTCCGGAGGTCTTCCTGAGCATTTTCCTGCAGGGTCTGAATACTGCGCTGAAGGTTTCTCAACTCTTCTTCTTTGTCCTTTTTAATGGACTCCAGCATGGTTGCCTGCCCTTTCTGATACAATTCAAACTTGGTTTCAAGTTCCTTATTTTTATCCTCAATTGTTTTCATGTATTGCTTCTGGGTTTCTTCCAGTTGCTTCTGAATAATCTTGGATGCGGGGCTGATGCTCAGTACATAGTTCACATTGGTATAACCGATTTTCACCGGTTTTGGCGTTTTCGCTTCAGTGGTCGCCGGTTTCACTTCAGTTCCTCCCTGACCTTGAGCGGAAAAACCAATGGCAAGTGCGAGAATGCAGAGGGCTGCAAATTTGTTCATCACGGAATGTTAATTAATGGTTTGATTGTCTATTTTTTGTCTTTGTTCGCGTCGTTCACCGTATCGTCTTTGTCGCCAAGACCCAGTTCTTCGAGAACGAAATCGGTATAGTCGTGGGCAGGATTCGTGTAAATCATCACCAGATCACCTGCCTTGTCAAACATGATGGCGATCTTTTTCTTTTTACACACCTTTTCCACGGCCTCAAATATCTTATCCTGAAGGGGTTTTACCAACTCTTGTTTTTTAAGAAAGTAAAGTCCCTCAAATCCAAAGGCTTTGTTCTGGGCATCTTTGGCTTCCTTGTCCTTTTTCGCAATGGCTGCCTGACGCTCTTTTTTCATGTCTTCCGTCAGAAGCACTTCTTCAGCCATGTATTCCTTCCGCAGTTTATCAACCTCATTCCGGAGGGCTTCAATCTCCGTCTGCCATTTCTGACTCTGGGCTGCCAGTTCTGCGGTGGCCTGCTTATGCTCCGGCATTTTGGAGAGAATGAATTTCGAATCGATGTATCCGAATTTCTGGGCAACCGCCAATTGGGTCAGAAGAAAAAAGCAGAAAAGAAAACTAAGAATTCGTTTCATGGGAATTATCTGATTTGCTGTCCAATGGTGAACTGAAACGCGTTGTGCATACCGGTGGGCCCATCGAAAGCTACGCCATAATCGACACCCAACATACCAAAAGCGGGCATAAAGATACGAACACCTGCTCCACCACTCCGGTAAATATTGAATGGATTGTAATCCTGGTAACTTCCCCAGGAATTCCCTCCTTCCAGAAAGGTGTGCACGAAAATAGTAGCCGCCGGATTGGTACTGATGGCATACCGGAGTTCGGTCACAAACTTATTAAACAAAACACCCGCTTCGATTCCCAATGGGGTACCCACGGTTCCGTCGTTGTAGCCTCGAAGGGCAATGATGTCGTATCCCAGCAAAAAGTTGAAACCCGATAAACCGGATCCACCCAGACGGAATCGCTCAAACGGCCCGATACCCAGCTGCTTGTTGTAGTTGCCGATATACCCGAAGTGAGCCCTGGTGTTGATAACCAGATTTTTGGCCAGCGGTGTAAACCAGGAGGCATCCACATTCCATTTATGAAACTCGACCCATTTAAAGCGCTCCTTATCCGATGAAAACCGGTTGTTTGAACGGAAAAGTGAATAAGGCGGGGTAACGTTCACAATCAGACTCAGGCTGCTTCCGGTTGTCGGAAAGGTTGGATTGTTGAGACTATTTCTGGAAAGGGTCGTATTGAAAGCAATTGAATTGGAGTAGGTCTGATCCTTACCAAAATCTGAACCGGATATCAACGTATAATTAAACAGGTCATACCGCTGCACGTTCAGAGTTGTCATGAGCGTAAAGTAATCATCCGGCCAACGAAGACGTTTACCCAAAGATACGTTGAAACCGTTGATGGCCAGACGGCTCAGCACTTCGTTGGTGGAAGACAAACTCCGTTGCACCGATCGGTTGATACCCACTGTAAAACTGTTGGGCCGCTTTCCTCCAAACCATGGCTCGGTAAAGGACATGGAATAGGTCTGGAACTGCCGGCCGTTGGCCTGAAAACGGATCGAAAAGCGCTGTCCGTCCCCGGAAGGAAGTGGAGCCCATTCCCGAAGCTTTCCGATTTTGCGCATCGAAAAGTTGTTGAAGGAAAGTCCCAGGGTTCCGATGAAACCGTAGTAACCACCCCAACCTCCGGACAATTCAATCTGGTCGCTTGGCTTTTCTTCTACACTGTAATGAATGTCGACGGTTCCGTCCTGTGGATTGGGAACCGGATTGATCCCGATTTTTTCCGGATCAAAATAGCCCATCGACGCCAGCTGCTGGTTGGTACGGATGAGATCAGACCGGCTGAACTTTTCGCCGGGCAAGGTCCGTACTTCCCGAAGAATCACGTGGTCGTTGGTCTTCGTATTTCCCTGAATGGTGATGCGGTTAATGCGGGCCTGCGCTCCTTCGTTCATACGGAGTTCAATGTCGATGGAGTCCTTATTGACGGCTACTTCATGTGGGTCGACGGAGAAAAACAGATAGCCATCGTCCATGTAAAGGGAACTGATGTCGAGACCGCTGGGATTGTAGTTGAGCTTTTTCTGAAGGAGCTCCATGTTGTACACATCTCCTTTTTCAATGTTCAGAATATTGGTGAGATACTCACTGGTATACAGATAGTTTCCACTGAATTTAATATTCCCGAAATAGTATTTCTGCCCTTCTTCAATGTTGAGCTTTACACTCACTGTTCCATCGGCATTTTTCCAGACGGAATCGCCGAGAATGTTGATGTCACGATACCCGTTTTTTGAGTAATAATCGATCAGTTTCTGTTTGTCGCCCTCAAATTTGGAACGGACAAAACGGGAAGCTTTGAATATCCTCCAGAAGTTCTTCTGCTTGGTTTCCTTCAGCTTTTTGCGAACCGTTTTGTCGTCAACTGTTTCATTTCCTGCAATTTCAATGCTGGCAACTTTCACCTTTTTTCCTTTGTTCACTACAATCTGAAGTAAAACTGAATTGGTGAGGGAGGTATCGTCTACCTGGGTGATGTTGACTGTTGCGTTGAAATATCCTTTGTCAAGAAAGTGCTTTTTTATGGTATTGGAAGCCGCTTTGACCATCGCATCGTTGATCGCTTTTCCACGGATCAGTCCGATTTTTTCTCTCACATCATCCGCATCTCCTTTTTTCAATCCTTTGATCATGAACTTGGAAAGACGGGGTTTCTCCTTCAGAACAAAATCCAGAAACACGAATTCACCTTCGGGTCTCTTCTCCACTTTGGCAATCTGCACCTGAATATCGCCCAGAATACCTTGTTCCCAAAGTTTCTTAATCGCACCTGAAATGCCGATTCCCGGAATTTCAATTTTATCACCGACCTTCAAACCTGAGTAGGCAATCAAGGCTTCCGGCGCCAGAAAGCGAACGCCTTTGATTTCGATTCCACCAATTTCATAGGTTTTTGGGTTTTCAAAACTGATTTCTTCTTCAGCCACGGTGGTTCCACCACGACTTCCCAGTTTAACCTGAGCAAAAGAAACAGACAGAGTGGTCAGAAATAATGAAATGGCGACGAGTATTCGGTTGAGCATCAATGGATTTTAAACTTTTCCGAACCTTCGTTCGCGGGATTGATAAGAAATAATGGCGTCTTTCAGAACCTGACGATCAAAGTCAGGCCATAAAACAGGGGTTACATACAATTCAGTGTAGGCGATCTGCCATAGCAGGTAATTACTCACCCGCATTTCACCACTGGTCCGGATCAGAAGTTCCGGATCAGGCATGGGATAGGATGGAAGGAGGGCTGCAAACTGATCTTCCGTCAGTACCTCCGGCAATGTTTCACCACGAATGGCTTTGTTCATCAACCGGTTGGCCGCTTCGGTGATTTCCCAACGCCCGGAATAATTGAGAGCGAGGGTGAGCACCATTTTTTTATTGTCTTTCGTTTTTTCAATGGTTTCGGCCAGTTCGTTCTGGCATCGTTGAGGCAAGGCAGAAATATCACCCAGGGTCTCCAAACGAATTTCGTTTTTCACCAAGGTCTTGGTTTCCTCCCGGATGGTATGCACCAGTAATTCCATCAATGCCATTACTTCTTCTTTCGGACGGCCCCAGTTTTCAGTTGAAAATGCATAGAGGGTGAGGTATTCAACCCCAAGTTCTGCACAACCCTCCGCTGCTTCCCGTACTGCTTTAATCGCATTCCGATGACCAAATATCCGGGCCGACATGCCTTGTTGCTTGGCCCATCGTCCGTTGCCATCCATGATGATGGCGATATGCCGGGGTATGTTGGTTGTGTCGATTGCCTTTTCGGTTTGCATGGAAACGTTCCGTGTTCTCAAATATTGAGGACTTAAAACAAGCCGCAAAAATAGACTTATCAAATGGATTGAGAAACAGTGATTTTCAATCTGTTTATCAACAACTTACCAATGAAACCTGTTTTCAGCACCCAAAAAATGTTCATCTTGCCACCTGATTTCTGTAAAACAGGTTGATGATTGACTTCGAGAAAATCCGTGATGGACTCTTCCGGGGAGACCGGCTCTCTTTAAGTAAAGCCATTACCCTCATCGAAACCGAGGCTCCGGATAAGTTCCCTTTCCGAAACCAGTTGATGGAAGAAATGGAATCAGTGGTCCGTCCCGGATTCCGTCTGGCTGTAACAGGTGTGCCGGGAGCAGGAAAAAGCACGCTTATCGACCGGCTAGGAATGCACTGGATCTCAGAAGGTCACAAGGTTGCTGTTCTGGCGATTGACCCCAGCAGCAGTTTATCGCAAGGTTCCATTCTGGGCGATAAAACAAGAATGACGGAATTAAGCCGGAATCCCAACGCCTTTATCCGACCCTCGCCTACCCGTTTGCAACTGGGTGGTGTGGCCTCTTCTACGTACGAAACGATCCTTCTCTGCGAAGCCGCCGGATTTGACCGGATTATTGTGGAAACGGTGGGTGTAGGTCAGTCTGAAACCCTGGCCAGTTCGTTAACTGATGCCTGCCTGCTGTTGCTGGTTACCGGCACCGGCGATGATTTGCAGGGGGTAAAAAAAGGCATTCTCGAATCGGCTGACATCATCCTGGTCAACAAAGCGGATGGTGAAAATGAAAACAGGGCTAAAGTGTTTGAACGGGAGCTGAAGCAGATTTCGGGGCTATGGCCTATAAGGCGAAATGGCGAACCGGCTGCTGTGATCCGGGGATCATCATTGAAAGATGAAAGTCTGCAGGCGGTGTTTGACAAAACGGCGCTTTTTTACGGACAAATCACCGATAACGGAGAATTACAACGCAACCGTCTTTTGCAGAAAATTGTGTGGATGAAAGCCCTGATTCGCAAGCGACTGGAAGAGCAGCTTCACGTGAACCCTGTCTGGAAAAACGCCATTCTGCAATCGGAACATGCCGTCCTTTCGGGCGCATCCGTTCTTCAGGAAGTAGACCGGATTCTGGAAAAACTAAAGTAAACAGCTCAGTGTTCTTTCAGCCATGCCGGCATTTCCATCCGGTGGAGCCCATCTTTCAGGATCCAGAAAATCTGATTTCCAGCCATTAGAAACCGGGACGCACCTTTGGCTTGAGGAGGAAGAGCCTTCTTTCGTTTTCGTAAAAGGAAGGGGTGAAAAAAGGTCAGGCTATCATTTTCAACTGCGTAGACTTCCTCTCCCTGAAAGGCCAGCCAATCGCAGTTTTCTATGGGGAGTTTCTTTTTGAAATTCCCCATCTGATCAAACATCAGCACTTTCCCCTGGCGGTCGGCAATGTAAAGCTGGTTCTGAAATTCCCGCATAAACGACAAATCGTATTGTTTGCCTGCAAGTACCAGATCAAGGGGGGTAGAGAAAATGGCTTTCTGGCTTTGAGGATCCATTTTTTTCAGTTCAAATCCTGATTCATCCAAAACCCACATGTTCCCATCCAGTGATGGAGCCAGTAACCGTGCATAGCCCGTCTTTCCAGGATCCAGAGCGAGGGCTCCGTCCGCTAAAAGAAACCGGTCGAGAAAAATGAATTCCTGGAAATCCCGGTAGAAAGCAAAGAGCCGCAATCCGTTCCATCCTTCGAGCAAATGCACCCGGGCTGGCTTTCGGGGAGAAAACTGGTACTGGATTTTGCCCATTGAATCCAGCAGAAACAAACTGGACTTGTTGTTGGCGACAAGTAGCTGGCCTTGCCTCGTCAGTGAAATTTGGGTTGCCCCTTCCATAATCAGGCTGTCCTTTCGTTCCTGACAGACTCCGTCGGCGGAAGGTGCCGTCATAGAGAAAGCCGTCAAAAGCAGGAAGTAGAAGAAAGTCCTCATGCAACCAAAGAAGAGAAAAAAACGGCGATCAGCCAATCCATTCTTTCATTTCAAGATGGAAACCGTCGAATTCTATGAAGCGACAATGGTTCATCCATTCGCCCAGGTTGAGGTAACGGCCTGAATCACCAACGGGTAAATCCAACGGAAGGTGCCGGTGACCAAAAATATAATAGTCGTGGTGTTGCCTGGCTTCGAGTTCTTTACAGTAAATCCAGAGGAATTCTTTTTCACCCAGGAACTCCTCGTCTTTGTTATTGGTAACCCGGCTGTGGCGGCTCCATTTGTTGGCAATTCCCATTCCGATGGCCGGATGCAAAAAGGCAAAGAGCCACTGGCAAACAGGATTCCGGAAAATCATCTTGAGAAATTTGTAGGAATGGTCGCCAGGCCCAAGTCCATCTCCGTGACCAACGATCATCGATGCTGTTCCGTTCCATTCAATTTCGACGGGTTCCCGGAAGAGTTGGGCTCCCAGTTGTTCTTCGAGGTAGCCAAACATCCACATGTCGTGGTTTCCGGTGAAGAGGAAAATCTGAACACCATTGTCGGCCAGTTCGGCCAGTTTTCCTAAAAACCGAATGTGGCCTTTGGGAACCACATGTTGATATTCAAACCAGAAATCAAATAAATCACCGACCAGGAAAAGGTACTGACATTCGCCTGAAATGGAATTGAGCCAGGAAACCAGCTTTTTTTCACGGTCCAGGCTGCGGGCAGAATCGGGTGCCCCAAGATGAAAATCGGAAGCGAAAAAGGCTTTTTTGCCGGGTAGAAGTGAAAGGCTAAGCCTCCGCATCGTCGATCAGAAATAGTACCAGCTCTTTCGGACCATGTGCTCCCAGAACAAGAGTCTTTTCAATGTCGGCCGTACGGCTGGCCCCGGTAATCAGTGAAATCATGGATGGAAGCTTGTTTCCATATTTCTTCCGGATGAAATCGAGCCCGTCCTGGATATCCGGCAGCAACTGACTCAGGCTGGCCACCAGAATATGCACGGGAGGAAAAATGGAAAGTCGCCGTCCTGCCAGTTGACGTGAGGTCATGATCATACTACCGGTTCGTTCGATGAGACATTCGCATAAGGTAATTCCACAATCGACATCCATAAAAGAGCGGTCGTTTGTTGAAAATGAAAACCCACAATGTGACAGTTCGTCGGCGAGTTCTTTTTCCCATACATGAATATTCTGAAATCCCCGTTCAGCCACAAATGCAGTGATCTGATCGCGGAATTCCTCCAGACTTTGGGAATAGAAAAATAGTCCCTTCCTGTCCTTAAAGTTCTCGGCAAACACGAGAGCCGGATCAACATCCCCTTTATCGGAATAAATCGGAGAAACCATGTCCGGCTTTTCCGGAAGCTGTTCCGGCAGATGCATCAGTGCCGATTTGATACCGGCCAGTATGTTGTCTCTGGAACTATTGGACATTGCTTACAATTCGCCTGAAGTGGATTCCGGTGTAGTATCTGATGCTGGAACCACTGTCGTTTCAGGAGTGGCAACGGGTGCCGGCTTTTTCACTTCGTATTGTCCGGTACTGGTGGTAAATTCCTGGTAGTGGGTTGCCTTTTCAAACGGACGCGGACCGATGAGTTCAGTCAGATCACTTTGAAACAGAATTTCCTTTTCGAGCAGGGCTTTAGCGATTTTCTCCAGAGCATCCCGTTTATCAGACAATAAATCCAGGGTTCTCTGATACGAAATATCAATGATCTGTTTTACCTCCTGATCAATGATCGAAGATGTTGATTCGGAGTAAGGTTTGTTGAATGCATATTCCGATTGTTTGCTGTCGTAAAACGAAACGTTACCAATCTTCTTGTTCATTCCATACATGGTCACCATGCTGTATGCCAGCTTGGTAATTCGCTCAAGATCACTCAAGGCACCGGTCGAAATCTTTCCGAAAATGAGTTGTTCTGCAGCACGACCACCCAAGGTCATGCACATATCATCGTTCATCTGTTCTGTGGTGATGAGGAATTGTTCTTTCGGTAGGTACTGGGCGTAACCCAAAGCCGCCACACCTCTTGGAACGATGCTTACTTTCACCAACGGATCGGTGTGCTCAAGGAACCAACCAGCCACTGCATGCCCTGCTTCGTGGTAGGCCACAATTTTCTTTTCTTCCGGAGAAATGAGCTTGTTTTTCTTTTCCAGACCACCAATCACACGGTCGATGGCATCATTAAAATCCTGCTGATCGACCGATTGCTTGTCACGACGGGCAGCGATGAGTGCAGCCTCGTTGCAGACGTTGGCTATTTCTGCCCCAGCGAAACCAGGAGTTTGGGCTGCGAGTTTTTTACTATCCACATCAGCATTGAGCTTCAGTGGTTTCAGGTGTACTTTGAATATGGCATCCCGTCCGACAATATCCGGTTTATCGATGGAGATCTGGCGATCAAAACGACCGGGTCTGAGCAAGGCAGAATCCAGAATGTCAGGACGGTTGGTTGCTGCCAGAATGATGACACCGGAATCCGTTGCAAATCCATCCATTTCGACCAGGAGGGAATTGAGGGTATTTTCACGTTCATCGTTCGCTCCCGGCATCGGACCTTTTCCACGGCTACGGCCAATGGCATCAATTTCATCAATGAAAATAATACAAGGCGCTTTTTCTTTGGCTTGTTTGAAAAGGTCACGGACACGGGCAGCACCCACACCGACAAACATTTCCACAAAATCGGAACCTGACAAAGAGAAAAAGGGCACATTGGCTTCTCCTGCAACGGCTTTGGCCAGCAACGTTTTACCGGTACCTGGTGAGCCTACCAGCAAAGCACCTTTCGGAATTTTACCTCCCAGCTTGGTGAATTTCTCCGGTGTTTTCAGAAAGTCGACGATTTCTTTGATCTCTTCCTTTGCTTCTTCAAGACCGGCAACATCTGCAAATGTGATTTTTACTTTGTTCTCGGCATCAAACAGGGCAGCTCTCGATTTTCCGATGTTGAACAGTTGTCCACCCGGACCACCTCCACTGGTAACACGACGAAGCAGTATCCAGAAACCGATGATCAAAGCGAGGATAAAACCATAGTTGAGGAAGAGGTTTCCAAAGTTCTGACGCTCTTCCAGCAACAATTCCGGACGGAATTCCGACGGAATATCCTTTTCCATCTTTTTGTAGTCTTCCTTGAAATTCTCGGCAGACACCACCATAAGGCGGAAATGCGGACCTCCGTTTACAGAAAACGGATTGTTTTTATCGCCAAAGGTTTTCTTGTATTGCTCGTTCTGAAGGGCTTCTTCCTTAAGAGTAACCTCCACCACATTTTCATTCCGGATAATGGTGACGGTTTTTACATCATGCCGCATGAGCATGCCTTCAAATTTCGACTGGGAAATAACCAGACTGCTGTTTTGTTTTCCCAGATAGCTGATACCGAAAATCAGGATGAGGATCGCCGAAATGATCCACAACTGATAGTTGGGTTTATTGGGATTGACAGGAGAGTTCCTGTTTTTGGGAGTTCTCTTCTCCTCGTTATTTGAACTTTCAGGTGTTTTATCTGCCATGGTTGTCAGTTAAATAAATCTTCAGCCAAACCGGTTTGGTTACTGGCTGATCTCAATATGTTGAATTTTAGCGTCGCCCCAGAATTCTTCAAGGTCATAAAACGAACGTTTTTCTTTCTGGAAAATGTGGCAAACCACGTCCAGGTAGTCAAGGAGAATCCACTCTTTATTTTGAAATCCTTCTTTATGCCAGACATGCTGGCCGCAAGCCTTGATCACCTCTTCCTCGACGGAAGTTGTGATGGCATCTACTTGTGTGTCAGAGTTACCGGAGCAAATAACGAAGTAATCGGCAATGGCATTTTTGACTTCTCTAAGATCCAGAACGGCGATGTTGTGGGCCTTTTTTTCCAGCATACCTTTTACGGCTAACTCAGCGAGCTGACTGGAGCTTATGGAAGATGACGACAAATGAGTAATAAAAACTGTATTTTTGAATGTGGTACAATATTACCGGATGGAAAGCAATATATCAACCAAAGCCAAAACTGATTTTCAAAGTCGCCTCCATCTGCCACAGTGTCAGTCGACAAACGACGAGCTTTTGAAACGGTTGTCGGGATCAGACTCAGAGCTGCCGGAAGGATTCATTATCAGTACGGATCATCAGGCAGCAGGAAGAGGTCAGCGAGGTGCTGTCTGGGAATCGCAGCAGGGTCAGAACCTTCTGTTTTCACTTTATCTCAAACCAACATTTCTGCCAATGAAACATGCTTTCTGGCTTTCCGCGGCTGTTGCAACCTCGATCCGGCTTGCGATGGAAGAAATGGGAGTATCCCTGAAAGTGAAATGGCCCAACGACCTTTTGTCAGAAGATGCCAAATTGGGTGGGATCCTGATTGAAAATGCAACATCCGGTTTCAATGTAGACAGGTCTGTTATTGGGATCGGACTCAACATCAACCAGTTGGATTTACCTTCCGGCGCATGTTCAATGGCAACCCTAACGGGTAAATCCCATGATCGCGATACCGTCCTTCAGAAAATCAGGGAATCGGTATTTCTGCAGTATCATATTTTGCGGACTGGTGGCTGGGAAAAAATCCGCTCTGGTTATTACGCAGGGCTTTACCGGATGGGATCTGTTCATTCCTACTTTCTTCCGGACGGAACTGTATTTTCTGCTATTCTGAAGGGCATCACCGAAGAAGGTCAACTGGTTCTTTTGAGCCAAAACGGGGAAAAACGATTCTGGTTTAAGGAAGTCACATTTGACCGCACAAAAGGATTGGAATGAGGGTCTTGCTTTTCGGTCATACCTCCTTACTTTTGCGGCTCTTAAGAACGTAATACATCCATGGCAACTACCGCTGACCTCTCCCGGGGACAATTTCTAAGATACAACAATGATCTGGTTCAGGTGTTGGAATACGAACACCGTACTCCCGGCAACCTCCGTGCATTTTACCAGGTAAAAATGCGGAACATCAAATCCGGAAAACTTCTGGAAAACCGGTTCCGTGCTGGCGAAGAAATTTTCCCGGTTCGGGTGGATGTAAAAGAAATGCAGTATCTGTATCCAGAGGGCAATGCACTGGTTTGTATGGATATTGAAACCTATGACCAGACACCAATTGACAAGATTTTGTTTGGTGATTCGGTCGCGTTTCTGAAAGAAGGAATGAATCTGAAAATCAGCTTTGATGATCTGACTCCTTTGATGGGAGAGCTACCTTCCACTGTTGAGCTGGAGGTGATTTACACGGAACCTGGTCTCCGCGGCGATACTGCAACCCGCACGTTAAAGCCTGCCACTGTAGAAGGTGGAGCAACCGTGAATATTCCTTTGTTTGTTGAAGCTGGTGAAAAAATCAAAATCAACACACAGACAGGGGAATACATGGAAAGGGTAAAATAATTGTTTTGCTGTGGGTTTGATTCTGCCCGTAAATGGTGTATTACCGGTTTGGGGTGAACGTTGTTTCATCGCACCAAATGCTACGCTCACGGGTGATGTTGTGATGGGATCTGATTGCAGCGTCTGGTTCAACGCTGTGATCCGGGGAGATGTTCACAGCATACGAATTGGAAATCAAACCAATATTCAGGATGGAGCCATCATCCACTGCACATACAAAAGAGCTCCAACTTCGATCGGAAGTCAGGTTTCAATTGGTCACCAGGCCATGATTCATGGTTGTACCATTGAAGACCGGGTCTTGATCGGAATGGGGGCCATTATTCTGGACAGGGCGCTTGTTCAGGAAGGTTGTCTTGTCGCAGCAGGTGCGGTGGTAACAGAAGGCAGCATTCTGGAAGCAGGTTACCTTTATGCAGGGATTCCGGCAAAAAAGATAAAACCGGTTTCGGAAGAACAAAAAGAAGTGATTTTACGGACAGCAGTACGGTACCCGGAATATGCGGCGATGTATGGTACGGTTTGAATCGACTTCACAAGGAAAATGAACAAAACTATGAACGAAACAGCCAGCCAGGAGTTGGTTTTCAATAAGAAGAAAATATGAATCCGAACAACTATGTCGTAATAATGGCCGGCGGGATTGGCAGCCGGTTCTGGCCATTCAGCCGGACAACTTTTCCAAAGCAATTCCATGATGTGATGGGAACCGGCAAAACAATGATCCAACAAACCGCCGACCGGTACAAGAATATTTGTCCACAAGAAAACATCCTGGTTGTGACAAACAAAGACTATGCTGAACTTGTAAAAAGTCAGTTGCCATGGATGTCTGACAACCAGATTCTTCTGGAGCCAATGGGAAGGAATACAGCCCCTTGCGTTGCGTATGCTGCTTTCAAAATATATGCGAAAAATCCGGAAGCGAATCTGGTTGTTTGCCCTGCAGACCATGTGATTCTCATGGAAGAAACGTTTGAGAAAGTCATTCTGGAGGCTTTGGAATCAACCAAAGAAAAAGACAGGCTTTTGACATTAGGGATGAAACCCACCCGGCCTGACACTGGCTATGGCTATATTCAGTTCCACGAAATTTCAGACCCGGTAAAAAAAGTAAAAACCTTTACTGAAAAACCGGAACTCGAAATTGCCCGGAAGTTTCTGGAAAGTGGAGATTTCGTTTGGAATGCGGGTATTTTTATCTGGAATGCCAAATCAATTATTCATGCTCTGGAAAAACACCAGCCAGAATTGTATGAAATTTTCCACGATGGCATTCAGCATTTGTGGACTGCCAATGAGCAATCGTTCATCAACAATACCTATCCTCAATGCAAGAGCATTTCAGTTGATAACGGGATCATGGAAAAGGCCACCAATGTATATGTCATGCTGGCTGATTTCGGATGGAGTGATCTGGGAACATGGAAATCACTGTATGAATTATCAGATAAAGATGAAAACGGAAATGTGGTGAACGCCAACGCTATGTTGTATGATACCTATAATTCAGTGGTTCGGGTAGGGAAAGACAAACTCGTCGTTCTTGAAGGCGTTGACAACTTAATTGTGGCTGAAGCAGATGGAGTGATTATGATTTGTCATAAAGATCATGAACAAAGAGTGAAGGATTTTGTTTCAGATGCAAAACAATCTTCCACGAACAAAAAGTTCATTTAACCATACTGAATTCAAAAAGGAACAGATCAGCGTCAATACAGCATAAATGGTATGAATTTTCCCACCCGGCTTGTGGAAGATGCGGTAACAGAAATCGCACGTTTACCTGGTATCGGGAAGAAAACGGCAATGCGCCTTACGTTACATTTGCTGAAAGCTGATGAATCACGAACGGTAGACCTGGCTTCTGCTCTGATAAATCTTCGGACTAAAACACGGTATTGTACCAATTGCCAGCATATCTCAGAAGAAGAGTTATGCCATATTTGTTCTGGCATACGCCGTGACAGAAGTACAATCTGCGTAGTCGAGGACAGCCGGGACGTTCTGGCAATTGAAGAAACTGCTCAATATCAAGGGCTTTACCATGTTCTGGGAGGAATAATTGCTCCCATGGCTGGTATTGGTCCGGAAGAATTAAACATAGACAGGCTAATTGAAAGAGCAGCTTCTGATGAAGTGAAGGAGGTCATACTTGCCATAAGCCCAACAATGGAAGGAGATACTACTGCCTTTTATCTAAGCAAAAAACTAAACGTTTGTTCTGTAAAAATTAGTTCTATTGCAAGGGGAATTCCTCTTGGTGGAGAACTTGAATATGCCGATTCTTTAACTTTGGGCCGAAGTATCCTTACCCGTACAGATTATCAATAATCAATCACGATGATTCCTATCATAAACAGATTCCTCAAATCCGTTGCAATTCTACTTCTTCTCACCAACTGCAAAGCAGAGTGGTCTCAACATGAGAAAGACAAAATAATTGCAGATTGTAAGATGGCTGCAGAGCGATATGGCTTTACAGATCCAGATGCCCATTGCGACTGTGTTTTACGAAAAATAATCAATCGCTATCCGAACCCAAATCAATTTGAAAACATGGAAATGGGGGAATTCGGACAGATTGTGAACGAATGCCAGGGTCAGGAAATGAGTACCCGAATTATTTGGCCGGAAAAAACACAGAAAGCATTTATTGATTCCTGCACCTCCATGGCTACTACTATGAAGTTGAAAGAACCAAAGAAATACTGTACCTGCGTTTTGGATGAAATGATACGCCGTTATCCGACCAATGATAGCATAGGCAAAATCACCCCACAGGAAATGAAAGAAATAGGTTTATCCTGTGAACAATAGGCAATCAAAATTCTAAACCAAATCTATCCTTTCCGGATCAGCAGGAATCAAAATCGACTCCTGCATACTGGTTATTAATCAAAACATTAAGTGCATTAGTTGGAAAGTCAGACCTTTGAAAGATGAATCTAATCCAACTCCATTGAAACAATGGGACCGAAGTTAAAAATTGGAAGTTAGATAAGCCAGTTCAAGTGATTCATTGCATCCCATTTCAAGGGTGTTTCACTAAATCTGTCCTCAATATTAGAAATGATAATCCACGCACTTCAATTATCCCAGATTACGCAATAGACTTTTGAAAAGGAGTTGTTGTTTTGACGACACG
>DAIOVD010000045.1:0-25863 GCA_036759185.1 Catalimonadaceae bacterium
TGAAACCAGCTTTCTTCGACTATTTGATAAATTAACAATTCTTCCTTTGTCAGAGGAAATTGTAAAACGGACGATCCTGTTGCGAAAGCAAAAGAAGATCAAACTTGGAGATGCACTCATTGCTGCTACAGCATTGGTGCATAATCTGCAATTAGTTACAAGAAATATCCGTGATTTCAAAGGAATTGAGGATCTTGAGGTCATTAATTCCGAATCCTGATTCCGGATTAAATCAAAAACTTTTCTCCACAAACACAGGTTTCATTAGACCATCCGAACAACAGCAGATTCCTCAAACTCTAAACTAAATATGTCAACCACACCTGTCGTACCTTATGCTGGTTCCTCTGACTCCAAAAAAGAGCAGGTGGCCACCATGTTCAACAACATATCTTGGCGATACGATCTTCTGAACCGGTTGCTTTCATTTGGAATTGACATCTGGTGGAGAAAAAGAGCCATTGCCCAACTGAAAGACATTCAACCAAAACTTATCCTGGATATTGCCACCGGCACGGGTGACCTTGCCATAGAAGCCATCAGCCTGAATCCGGACAAAATCATCGGTGTGGACATCAGCGAAGGAATGCTCAGTTTTGGTCGCAAAAAGCTGGAAGAAAAAGGGTTAACCAATAAAATTGAACTTCGACTGGGGGATTCCGAAAAGCTGCTTTTCCCGGACAATCAGTTTGATGCCGCTATGGTGAGTTTTGGAGTCCGTAATTTTGAGTATCTGGATAAAGGACTCGAAGAAATCTTCCGGGTTTTGAAACCAGGAGGCAAACTGGTGGTTCTGGAATTCTCCAAACCATCCAATCCTGTCATCAGAGGACTTTATAATTTTTACAACGCCACCGCTTTGCCACTGGTTGGAAAACTGCTTTCAAAGGATTCTTCTGCCTATACATATCTTCCGGAATCAGTTGCGGCTTTCCCGGAAGGCAGCGCTTTTATTGAATTTCTCACATCGGCCGGATTTAAAAAAACTAAGGCCTTACCTTTAACCTTTGGAATCTCCAGCGTATACATAGGAACAAAATAATGTTTCTGTTTCTGCGTTAGCTCAACCCGTGAAGTTTCGTCCTTCGATAAAATCTGTTTTTTTCCTTATGGCTGCCATATTACTGGTGGCTTCTGATGCGTATTGCCAGTCGCAATCGCAATTCCGGAAAACAGACGACGATTCCAAAACGGTGAAACGGAAGGGGCAGAATCTGGTCTCTTATGATGACAGAAGACTTCATTACGGGTTCTTCCTTGCGTTGAACACTTCCGGTTTCAGGGTGAATGCTTCACCATACTTTAATCAGCAACTCACTGACTCTTCACTTCGTCCTCACACACGATTGTATGCAATAAATCCAAGGGCATCTCTCGGATTTACAACTGGTTTTATTCTTAATATCCGCTTGTTTGACTTATTGGATGCCAGGGTCTTACCGACAGTTTCGTTCTATCAACGCTATGTTGACTTCCGGTATCAGAATGATTCAGTGGTGACGGAACTCAAACAATCCACGTTCAGCTTTATTGAAATTCCGATTCTGCTCAAATACAAATCACAAAGGAGAAACAACACCCGGATGTACATGATCGCCGGGATCAAACCTGGCATTGAGGTTGGTTCTAAAAAAGGAGAGATTCAGGATGACAGGCTTCGTTCAACAACGTTTGATTTCAATATTGAATATGGTTTCGGCTTTGACTTGTATTATCCATTATTCAAGTTTTCCCCGGAAGTCCGATTTTCACATGGTTTCGCCAATCTTCGTAATGTGGACCCCAATGCCTACTCTAAAAGCATTGGTAAAATGTACACCCACACTGTTACCTTCTATTTCAATTTTGAATAGGAATCGTGGCATTCTGTAATCGTTCCGCCGCTTTCACCAGAGTTTCATCTCTTTTGGCAAAACAGAACCTAAGGACGCGATTGTCTTCTTTATTACCGTAAAATGCTGATACGGGAATTGAAGCTACACCTGCTTCTCTTGTGAGAAACATGGCATAATCGGCCGATGACATTCCGACTTCATCAGGAAACGTAAAGCACTGAAAATACGAGCCATAGGACGGTATCGGCTTGAAATGACTACCTTTCATTACGTTCAGAAATAAATCCCTTTTGGCTTGAAAAATCTCCGGCAACTGCAAATAAACATCTTCACTTTCCAGATACTCTGCCATGGCTGCCTGTACTGCAGACTGAACTGAAAACACATTGAACTGATGGTGATTCCGGAATTCCTTCATAAGGTAATCCGGAGCTACTGCATAGCCAACTTTCCATCCGGTACAGTGAAACACTTTGCCAAGTGAAAAAGCAACATAAGATCTTTCAAAAAGGTCCGGATACTGAAGTATACTCAAATGCTTTTTCTGATCGAAAATAAGGTGTTCATATACTTCATCACTGAGAATGAGAATGTCAGTTCCGGAAACAATTGACCTAAGGGATTCAATGTCTGATTCTGTAAGAATGGTGCCCGTGGGATTATGTGGACTATTAATGAGAATCATTCTTGTCCGGTTTGTAATCCTGGATTTCACTTTGTCCCATGGAATGGAATAGTCAGGAAAATTGAGTGGAATGGTCACCGGAACAGCACCGAGGATCCGGATATTTGGAATGTAGCTGTCGAAACTAGGTTCAAACACAATTACCTCATCACCTTCTCTTAAAATTCCCGTCAAAGCGTTTGAAATGGCATAGGTTCCGCCGGGTGTTATGGTGATTTCCGTTTCCTGATTGATTGGGTTACCGTAAATCTTTGCGATTTTCTCACAAAGAATTTTCCTGAGTGCCGGATTGCCGAATGTGTGTGCATACTGGTTGTGACCCGACCGCATCGCTTTAAGAACAAGGTCCTGAAGGTGGCTGTCCATGTCAAAATCAGGAAAACCTTGTCCAAGATTAATAGCCCCATGCTGATTTGCCAGCTGGGTCATGGTGGTAAAAATGGTGGTTGGAAGGGCAGGTAGCTTACTTTTAATATGTACGGCTGGCATGATGTTCTTTGGTGAAAAGGCCCGGTCAGGAGCCATGACCGCAAATGAATTGGTATTCCCAGATATAAAAAAGTATTTTTGCGGCCATTTTGAATAATAGTTCCTGATTTTCAGGGACTGAAATAAATTTTATGGATAGAAATCAGGCCACTGGCCTCGTGCTCATTTTTGGGATCTTATTTGTCTACTTTACTTTTTTCGCTCCGAAACCGGAGAATCTGCCACAGGTAAAAAAAGGAAAGGACAGCGTCAAAGTACAGGCACCCGCCAAAGTAACGGAGAGCCAGCTGGCAATCCAAAATCTTCAGGCATCCGGCATAGCGGATTCGTCTGTTACGATTGACACCATCCCGGTCTGGATGGAAAATGACGATCTGAAAATCAAGATCAGTCCCATAGGTGCCCGGATTACCGAAGTCACTCTGAAAAAATTCAAAACCTGGGATGCAAAACCCTTACAGCTGATTTCTGAAGGACGGTCTGAGCAGAAAATCCAGATTCCGGTGGGTGGAAAATCGGTTAATGTGAGTCTCCTTCCGTTCACAGCGGGTAAAGAAAATGTGCATGTCACCAAAGACTCGATCGAAGTTGTGTTCCAGTATGCAATGCCAGGATCGGGTTCCATTTCGCAACGGTACTGTCTGTTAAGCAAGGGTTACCAGCTGAAATACAATCTTTCCACATCTGGAATCCAGTTTCCTGGTAATTCACTGGCTGAATGCTATTTCAATCTGAATGCCAATCAATTGGAAAAAGATCTGGCTCAGAACCGAACCACTACGTGTATCAATTTTTATTCAGCCTCTGAAGGCTTTTCAAGTCTCTCCGAAACAACTCTGACGGAAGAAAAGAAAGAGACACCTTCTACAGACTGGATTTCATTTAAGCAGAAATTCTTCAATGTTGGCTTCATCGGTAACGCACCTTTTTCCAAGGTAGTGGCCCGCCAGAAAACCAACGAAGCAGACAGCCTGTCGGTGAAACAAATGGAAGCCAGCATTTCGATGCCAATTGCGAACAACGGTTTCGGCTTCCGTTATTTCCTTGGTCCAAACAAATTTGGTTTGCTCAAATCAGTGGCGCCGGAATACGATAAGAACGTATATCTGGGCTGGCCCGTCATCAATCTGGTAAACCGATTTATAACAGTCAATGTCTTTTACTGGCTGGAAGGTGCTATTTCAAGTTATGGGGTCATCATCATCATTCTGGTGTTGTTGATTAAGTTACTTCTTCTGCCACTTTCCTATAAGTCATATATCTCAATGGCTAAAATGAAAGTTCTGAAACCAGAACTGGATGAAATCAAAGCCAGAACAGGCGATGATATGCAAAAGGCTCAGGCTGAGCAGATGAAACTGTATCAGCAAGTGGGCATCAATCCACTAAGTGGTTGTATTCCATTGCTTCTACAAATGCCGATCCTCCTGGCCATGTTCAACTTTTTCCCGAATGCGATTGAGCTTCGCCAGCAAAGTTTCTGGTGGGCGCCGGATTTAAGTAGTTACGATTCCATTGCAACTCTACCATTTAGCCTTCCTGGCTATGGAGACCACGTGAGTTTGTTTACCATTCTGATGACCGCTTCCACTCTGGTTCTGACATGGTACAACAACCAGACAAGCACTGTCGCCGGACCGATGCAGTCGATGAGCTACATTATGCCGGTCGTTTTCATGTTTATTTTGAACTCCCTTCCGGCAGGATTGAGTTTTTACTATCTGGTTTCCAACGTAGTGAGTATTGTTCAACAGCAGGTGATCAAACGATTTGTAGATGAAGGTACCCTTCGCCAAAAGCTCGAAGACAACAAGGTAAAAAACGCCAACAAAAAGAAAACGGGTTTCGCCGCAAGGCTGGAGGAAGCAATGCGGATTGCGCAGGAAACCCAGAAGGAAAAAGACAAACAGAAAAAAGGCAAATAGTGTTGGTTGCGGCTGATTATGTGAAAGCTCTTGGAATGACTCCTCATCCCGAAGGTGGCTATTTTGCAGAGAATTACAGGTCCGGATCGGTTATTTCTCCGGAAGGTTTTTCAGGCAACCGGTCCATTTGCACCTCTATTTATTTTCTATTGGAAAGTGGTCAGTATTCTGCTTTGCACCGGATTAAATCAGATGAAATCTGGCATTTCTATGCAGGCGGCCCCCTTGAAATACTCGAAATAACCAGGGAGGGAAAACAAAAGACAACCATTCTGGGGTCAGATGTTTTGAACGGACAAAAATTAAGTTACGTGGTACCCACAGGAAACTGGTTTGGAAGTCGCCCTGCACCCGGTTGCACATTTGCTTTGGTGGGTTGCACTGTGGCACCAGGGTTTGACTTTCTCGATTTTGAAATGCCTGGCAGATCAGCTTTTCTGGAAAAATTTCCTCACCTGAAGGATTTGATTATCGAACTCACACACCCGTAATTGTCAGTCAACGTGATAACAATCATCAATCTAACAGGAAAAACAAACCCTGCTGGTAGGTTTCCTTTGAATCGGGTGAAACAGAAAGAATCAGGTCAAACCTTAAAAACAGATCTCCAACACGCTGACTTACAGACGAGACGATCAAAGAATTGGCAAAAAATGGTGTTCAAATTTTTATATTCAATGTCAATTCTTTCAATTTTCAAACGGAAAAGTACAGCCGTCTAGAAATCCTTTGTTTCTGCATGAAGGGATAATGTGTGATCAGTACATTTGTTTTGGAAGTTTTAGGTGCATTCCGATCAAAGGTTGGTACCACGGAACCTGTGGATACCAATCAGTCTTGCATTAACCGGAATTAATTTGGAAAAAAATTATCTGGTGAAAATACAAGACGACAAACGAATACACCCCCTATTACTGACCCTGTTCCTGTTTTTTTACAATTGGAAGAATATGAAACCTATGGCCCATTTGCAAAATAGTAGTTTTTCGAGTTACTTTTGCACAATCCTAAGAATTAATAAGTCTGTTTCGAAGCGTCACTTCTTCGGACACCACTGTAAGCCTATGAAAAAACGTATACCGTTTCTACCTACTCTGTCCAAACTATCAACTCCACTCTTACTGATTTTCAGTATCTTCCTGTTTGCGGGCAGTGAAGCATTCGGAGTTACCAAGACTTCTATGACTTCCGGAACATGGGCATCCATTACCTGGTCACCTGTTGGATTGCCTGTAGCAGGTGATGACATTATTATCAATACCAATGTAACAACGGGGCCAGCGGCAGCCATCGCAAATTTTGCGAGCCTGACGGTTAATTCCGGATTTACCTTCACCCACACAGCGACAGCGATCACCCTTACGGGAAATCTGCAGGTGGATGGCACATATCAACTTACCAATCAGGCGCTTACTGTCAATGGCACCGCTCTGATTAACGGAACCCTGAATGACAACAATACAACGGGATTAAACCGCATTGATGGCTTGTTTACAGTCGGAGGTAGTGGTGTTGTTTCCAATACCAACAATCCAACTTATGAATTCAGAGGTGGAATAACCAATAATGGATCATTCACCATTTCAGGGTCAGGCATCACCACATTTTCTACCAACAACCAAACCGTTCAGGGAAACACACTCACCTTCGGACCTGTGACAGTCGGGACTGGCATTACAGTTTCCAGTTCCGGGGCTGTACCTGTAACGATCAATGGTGCGATTGTTCTGACAGGAAACATAGACTTCACAGGAGCCGGTTTAACCACTTTTGCCAGCTTAACATGTAGTGGTGCTGGAAATATTACACTGCAATCCGTATCAATGGCGGCAACGGCTACGATCAGTCAGACAGGTACTTTTACAGTTTTAGGAACAACCACCACTGCTGGAACCGCAATTACAGCAGCTTCAGGTCTCAAAAGTTTCCAGGGTCTTGTCACCATAACTGGTGGCAATTTCACTTCCAACAATACAGCGCCTTTGGAATTTCAGGCAGGTATTTCAAATGCAGGGACATTGAACCAGTCAGGTGCAGGAACTGTCACATTCACAGGAACACAAACCATTAGTGGAGCAGGTGCGGTCACTTTCGCAGGTCCGGTTACAGCTTCTGCGGATCTGAATCTGGCAAAAACTGCCGGAGCAGTGACATTCAGTAATACTTTAACAGTTACAGGTGATCTCGATTTATCATCATCTTCTACTTCCACTGTGTCAGGGGTAGGTACAGTTGGTAGCCTGACTACTTCAAATGGAACTACACTCACCATCGGTGCGAACAACTTCACCGTTTCAGGAACTGCTTCGCTCGGTGGGCTTATGGTAGATAATAATTCAGGCGGTACCGATACATTCACCGGTGCTTTTTCAATTTTGTCTACAGGTGAACTACGTGAGCTTATTGGGGTATCCAGTTCACCATGGACCTTTGGAAGTACATTTTCAAATGCTGGTACATTCAATAATACTTCCAATGGCTCGGTCCTTACATTTAATGATGATATCACCAACACGGGAACTTTCATCCGGACAGGCGCTACTTCCGGAGGCATCATTTTCAACAATACCATTCTATTTTCCAGTACCTCTTCCATTGCCATTACAACAAATCCAGCCTGGACGATTAATGGGGCAACAACACTCAGTTTTGGTGGTAATGCCCTCAGCACAGGTGGGAGCCTGACCATAAATACAGGCGGATCACTTGATGCTGGAGATGCCAGTCTCACAATAAGCGGAACCACCACACTGGTAGGAACGGCAGCGATCACCGATAACAGCAATACCGGGACCAACACCTTTACCGGATTGGTCACTGTTCCTGCAACGGCATCCTTTTCAACTTCCAATAATTCCAATTTCAATTTCGCGGGAGGAATTGCCAATGACGGAACATTCAGCATTTCTGGATCAGGCAATGTTAACCTGACGGCCACCCAGACTGTAAGCGGAACAGGTGCCATCACAGTTCCCAACTTTTCTGTGACAGCAGGCACGACAACCCTTAGTAATACAGGAAATCTTACGGTTGGAGGAACCTCCACGATCAACGGAGTACTGACAGTAACAGCCACCGCAGGTAACAAATTGTTCACCGGACTGGTAACAGTTGGAGCTGCGGGATCCACAACCTGTTCGACTGCCGCAACGTTTGAATACAGAGGCGGGATTACTGTAACAGGAGCTGGTACGTTTACCAATTCCAGTACTGGTGTTCCGAGTGTGAACTTTTCAACCAATGGTCAAACGCTTGCCGGAACCATCCGGATTGACAACGCCAATATTTCAAGTGCAGTCAATATGACAATAAACGGCACGTTCAATACCACGGCAACCGGAACGTTCACAGGCATTGCAGGTTCAAACATCACAGTAGGTAATGGTGGTATAATAAACTGGTCAAGCACCAATACTTTGGCACCTCCCCCTGCTGCATTAACTGCCAGTGGAACAAACGCCACCGTAAATTACACTGCAGCAGGTGTACAATCCATCCAATCTGTAACTTACTATAACCTTGGAATTTCAGGATCTGGCGTAAAAAGCCTTTTTGCTGACCCGAATGTGGCCAACAACTTAACCATCACAGGAGGTACTCTCCGGATGAATAACAACAACTTAACAACTAACAACCTTACATTGGGAAGTAATGGTATTCTGGACAATAACCCAGGAGTACCGGCAACATGTGCCTTGCTTGTGACAGGAGCAACAGCCTTGAATGCATCCAGCCAGATATCGAATATGAATGGGCCGGTAAATGCTGAATTCCAGGGAAATATCGTACAAGGATCTTCTGGAGCCATGATCTTTGCCACCGGATCAACCACCGTTTTCAGCACAAACAATGTTGCCATATCCGGTGCAGGAGGTGGTGCTGTCACGTTTGGTGGTAGCGTCATTATCAATGACGGAATCACGGTAACCAGCAGCCGTGCGGTCACTATTACTGGCACGCTTGATGCTTCAATTTCAGGGGGACAATGGGTGAATGATGTCAACTCGACTTTAACATATTCCTCACCGACCCAACCTTTTAACACAACCGGAACTTTGGTGGCTAGTGCCAGCCCAAACACGGTCACTTACAACGGGGCAAGTCCAACCATCCGCAACACAACCTATCACAACCTAACAGTGTCCAGTACCGGATCTGCTGTAATCGGAGATATTACTGTCAACAATAACTTTACGTATTCCGGCGGTACTGCCATTACCTGTGTCAATCCAAGTACACAAACCTTTGCTACCTCATCCTCAGGAACGGTTTCTTCAGCCAATTGCTCATTCAATAATATGGTGATCAGTAAAGCCGGGGGCAACCTGACGGTAGGCAGCAATTTTACTGCTGTCAGCTCATTAAACATCACCTCAGGAACACTTCAATATACAGGTACTGCAAGAACGGTTACAGTATCGGGAGATCTCAGTGGGGCCGGCGCCATCAACATGACCGGAATTGCCGGAAATACATTGATTCTGAATGGAAGTACCAATTCACTAGGATCACTTACGACCGTCACCGGAAATACCATTTCATATCTGAGGGCAGGCGATCAAACCATTTTTGGTTCATTGAATTATGCCAAACTGAATATCGGGGGAAGTGGAATTAAGACATTGGGCGGAAATGTGGAAGTCAATGAAACGATTACTTTCTCTGCTGCTGTATTACTCTCATTAGCATCGTCTGATTTAACACTTGGTGCAACAGGAACACTGATCTCATCTTCCGGAGCTTTTGGCCTCACCAAAATGATTGTAACGGATGGAGCAGGAACCTTCAAAAAAGAAGGCACAACCGCTGCACACTTCTCCGCTTTTGTTACACAAACTCCTGCTTCGACTGGTTTATATCCTTTAGGCACAACAGGATATTTCAGTCCTATGTCCATCACGTCCCTGGCCGCAACCGTTGCCGGAACCGGTTCTCTTTCTGTCCGTGCCGTACCTTCCAAGCAGCCAAATGTTCCATATTACAACAATGCTCTTATTAAATACTGGGAAGTCGCCTCGACCAATTTATCAGCGATCACAGCCAATGTTAATTTCACATTTAATGCTGCCGAAGTAATCGGTAGTGTCTCATTTTATGTGCCAAGAGTGTGGGATGGGGCCTCCCTTTCAACGGTAACCGGCCCTAGCGCTCCTGGCTCAAATCCGATATCAACAACAGGTACCACCTTCCTGACGGGTGACTGGACGGCCATTGATCCTACAGTCCGGAATGCTTACTATTCCTACATTTCAGGTGACTGGAACACAGCTGGTACCTGGACCACCGATCCATCAGGTACTACGTTGATCAACTCCGCTGTTCCAACAAGCGGAGACCAGGTGTATATTCTCAATGGACGGACTGTCACCAATATTGCAGCTGGTTTGACCACAGCTTCACTCACAATTGAAAACGGTGCTGTTCTGGACATTGGCTCAACCGTTGGGCATAGTTTCGGCCCTGTTTCAGGTTCCGGTCTTTACAGACAATCCACTGTCACCCTTCCGACAGCGACGTTTACAAATTTCACTTCCAGCTCAGGAGGGACTTTTGAGTATTATGATTTACCTGCCGGGACGAATATTTTAAGCAATACTCTGGCTACATATAATCACCTTCTGATTACCAACACAACAGGAACAAGCTACATTATTGCACAGGACCATGACCTCACAATTAACGGGAATTTTTCTTCGTCTATTTCCGGTGCGGGCAATGTGACCTACAGTATAGGGAACTCAGCAACAAACAGGATTCTTTCTATATTCGGAAACCTGACAATCGGAACTGGCTGTACTGTAAATGTTGGATTGTTTAATGCACACCATACATTAAATATTTATGGCAATCTGACCAATTCCGGAGCATTGAGTTTAACCAATGCAGCATCAGCTTACATTGTCCCGGCAAATGGGTATGCCACAACAAACTTCCGGGGAATCACCAACAATACAACGGTAACAGCCAATTCCGGAAGCAGCACCAAATTTGATAATTTTATTGTCATCAAGAATACGGGGTATGAGCTGTTTGTAAGTGCTGCCGCAGGTGCTACACCACTTTTCTGGTCTCAGGGAAAAACAATTGATGTCACCACCGGAACTCTTCGGCTTGGTGCAAATGTCACCGTTCCAGTGCTAGAAACAAGTGGAGGAAATTACGACCTGGGAAGTTCATCTGCCATACCAACTTTATGGATTGATGGAGCAACTGTGACTTTTGGGTCTCCGGGTGGAGCGATTGTTCCCTACGGAACTCTCCGGGTTTCTGCCGGGACATTAAATGTATTGACAGGCCAGGGTGGAATTGTACTGCGTGAAACCGGTCAATTGCAAATTGAAGGTAGCGCTGTCGTTAACGCACAGATTTTCCGTACTTCCACAACAGCTTCTACCCACAGAGGTGCTTTCTACCAAACCGGGGGGACTTTCAACATCACAGGTGTGAGTGGTGGTATCAATTATTATTCGATGTTTACACTACCTTATCCTGACAACGTGTTCCGTATGTCTGGTGGTGTGATAAACATTACCCGTGCTTTTACAGGTGGGATCACACCAAATGGGGGCATTCAGATTGCATCCACTCTGGGTAACTATGACGTAACGGGTGGAACAATCAATGTAACTACCACACCCGGCATCAATTTTGAAATTTCAAGTTCTGCACCTCTGTATAATCTGACGATTTCCAAGAATGCCGGAGCCGCCAGCCAGGTGAATTTATCCAGCATTAACTGGTCGTATGATGGAAGTGGAGCAAACACAGCCACATATCCTTCACAGCCTTTGAGGATCCTGAATGATTTCACCATCAACACAACAAACTCGCCAATTTTCGATGCGAAAAATACCGATGTTTATGTGAAAGGAAATCTACTGGTAAATACCAGCGGAACATTTCAATCAACAACAAATACGCTGAATTTTGATGGAACATCCAACCAGACGTTTACTGTAAATGGGTCTCTGAGTACAGGATTGAGTTCGTTGGCAATCGATAAAAGCACTTCAACACTCACCATTGCCGGAACCGCCGGAACCATTACCATGCGGGGAAGCCTTACCATTACAAATGGTACATTGGCAGATGGTGGAAAAACCATCAATGTGGCGCAGAACATCACCAACAATGGCACACACAGTGGCGCTGGTAAAATTGTACTGAATGGTTCTGCCAATGCACAAACGATCACCGGAACATTGAATTCCATCTTTGGTAACATTGATTTTTCCAATACCAACGGAGCAGCCGGTTCTACCCAGATCACAGTGAGCAGCAATCTGCAAATCAATGGAAACCTGGGATTGACAACTGACCGTGTCGCTTCAATCGGAAACAAACAGATAGTTCTTTCCGGCACCAGCAGCATTACCGGAACATTTTCTGCCAACCGCCATATTAAAACCAACGGTCTGCTTTCTGACGGGGGTATTAAGAAAACATTCAGCTCAACAGCGGCTGTCACATTCCCGGTTGGATATGGCTCAAATTACTCTCCGGCAACTATTCAGTTTACATCTGCTCCCACCACATGGGGATCTCTTGATATCCGACCTGTTGGAACAAAGCAATTGTACGTCACAGATCCGAATTGTTTCGATCTGTACTGGAAGATTAAGACAAACGGTTTTACTGGAATTCCTGCCAGTTCAGTAAATTATACGTTCAACTATGGTTCTTTAACTGACAATGCCACTTACATCCCGGCATTTTACGATCAGCTTGCTGTGGCATACGTGACCATAAATGACGTAACCAAAGTTGATGAAGCAACCAATAACATCAGCTTCACCGGAGTAAGTTATACGGATGGTGATTATACAGCTGGAGATCCGGCGGCTTTCGGAATTGTGACCGCTTTCTATTCAAGAACCAATGGAAACTGGAATACACCTTCCACCTGGTCAAATGTTGGATTTGGCGGAGCCGCTTCCGGTTCGATTCCAGCTTCCAATTCTCCGGTATTGATTGGGGATGGAAATCTTTTCAATCATACTGTAACTGTGACAACCAGCAGTACAGTGTCTGGAAGTCTTATCGTAGATGCAGGATCCACCCTGGATTGCCAGACCACAACTGGTAACAACTTCGGGGCCATTCCTTATGCGACAGCTGGTGGTTCCGGAACAATCCGGATTTCTTCTGCCAGTGCAACTGCAGAATTTCCCGCGGGAGACTTCGGACTTTTCTTCGAATCGGCTGGTGGAACCTGCGAATATTATTCAACAGGTACACAGGATTTCACCCTTCCTATTGCAACCGCATCTCCAACAGTTATTTCGATCGACACATACAAAAATCTGATACTGGCTCCGGGAGCAGGGCGAACCATTTCAATGCCTGATAAAAACTACATTATCTACAATGATATTGAAGTTAATGGAGATCCAACAGGTATAGCATCGCTCACGAATGCAGCAGCCCGGATATATACAGTGAATCATGACCTAAATATCACACAAGGTATTTTGGATCTTGGCTCCGGATTTGCAAATACAATGACGGTGCTTGGTGATGTGATGGTGAGCAATGGAGGAACTCTCCAATCGCCTGCTTCTGGTTCTGTTACTCACAATCTCTATCTGAATGGCAATCTGACCAATGAAGGAATCATCAGTCTGAACAATGCTTCGAAATCGAATCTGACGTTCCAGGGATCGGGTTCCAGAAATTTTGACGGATCAAATGGTTCCGCTTCTGTTTCTCTTAATTCACTGATTGTTAATATTGGTTCCAATAATTCCACCGAACTTGATATCTCTACGCTTGGCTCATTTTCAGCTCCTACCAACAACTGGGTTACCCTCACAAGCGGAAACCTGAAATGGTCGAAGTCTGGATCTATCACGCTGACCGATGCTGTTGGTGATTTCATTATTCCATCAGCCGCCGCATTGACATTGAACCATTCAGGACTCACTGTGAATGTAAATCAGGTAAACTCATCCGATGCGGATGTAATTCTGTTGGGTAAACTTTCGATACAGGCAGGTACCATGAACATTGGAAACAGTGCAAACAACCGCCACAACGACCTGGAAGTCGGTTCGGCAGGAATTGCTGAATTTGAAATCGCAGGTTCGGGAGTTTTGAATGTCAACGGGGAAATTCGCCGGAGTCTGGTTGTTCAATCAGGTTCGTTGAAATACACTCAGTCCGGGACAAGCTCTGTGCTCGTAAGAGGTAAAAATCCAGATGGAGGAGGATCATTGTCTTTGGATAGAGCCAAATTTGAAATTCTGAATGCCGGATCTGAATTTAACATGTCAGGTTCGTCTACACTCACCATTGACCGGAGCGGAGTTGTCAGTGGAGTTTTCTATGATATTTACATGGATCCTTCCGCATACAATATTACAGGAGGAGAGATTCGTGTTGGTACATCCACTACAGCTGCTTCACAAAATTTCATTTCCGATATTCAGGTACCACTCTGGAATCTGTCTATTGACGGCACCACAACGGCGAAAACCGTTACATTGATCGGTGACCCACTGGTGGTACAAAAGAACCTCAGGATCGAAGGCAATTCGATTTTTGTAGCCAGTGGACTGGATGTGACCATTGGTGGCGATCTGGTGAACCAGAATACTACTTCAACAACTGGTTTGAGTAATGGTGGATTCAGACCAGTAACGGCAACACAGAATACAACCTTCAATAGTTCAATTGCCAATCAGAACATCACCGGGGTTTCCGGAAACCTCACCAATTTCGCAGTGATAACAGTTGCCAACACATTTGCCGGAGGCCAGTTGACTCTTGGAAGTAACACAGCTGTCCGGGTTGCAGGTCAGTTGAATATTTCAACCGGAATACTTAACACAGGGGCCAATCTTTTAACAGCCTTATCCAATGTTGTAAATAATGGTGGACACGTTTCTTCCGGAGCCGGATTCCTGGTTTTTGCAGGTAGCTCAAGTCAGTCAATCCAGTCAGGTAGCACAGCTAGTTTCGGAAGTATGCGGATTTCAAACTCTGCAGGAGTTGTAGCAGAATGTCCGGTTGATCTTGCGGGTACCTTAAACTTTACCACCGGACTATTCTATATCAATAACTATTTGTTGAATCTGGGTGTTTCTTCTACCGTAACCGGTACGCTGAACAGTGCTTCTATGATTCGTTTGAATGGTGTTACAAGTGATGCCGGCGTGAGGAAATCCTATCCTGCCAGTGCTTCTGATTTTACTTTCCCGATAGGAGTGACGTTGAAATATTCACCTGTCCGGATGAATGTAACCAGCAATACAATTGCAGGAACGATAACCATCAAACCTGTAAACGTGAAACACCCTGCCACAACAGATCCAACTGACCTTCAGTTGAATTACTACTGGAGAGTGGCATCCACAGGATTCAACGGCAGCACAGTCGTAGATCATACATATAATTACGATCCACTTGATGTGACAGGAACAGAAGCCAGTTATGTCACCGGGCGGTTCTTTGGCAGTATCTGGGCCCCAACTTTAGGGATTCCGGCAACTGTAGACGCTTCAAATGACCTGTTTACACTTTCTGGTGTAAATTATTTTGATGGTGATTACACCGCAGGAGAAAACACGGAATTCAATATCATCACGACTTTCTACAGCCGAAACGCGACATCCGGAGGAAACTGGGATGATCCGAACGCCTGGTCAATTGATGCGATCCTTCAACATGCTGGTGCAGCGGCTCCCACTTTCCCGAACTTCAACCAGGCGGTTATAGCAGCCGGCCATAATATTGCCTCAAATGGAAATACAAGAAATGCAGTTTCGGTTGTTGTGAACGGAACCCTTGATCTTTCAAATACCATTGCACACAATTTTGGAAATGTCTCCGGAACAGGAAGGATTCGCCAGACTGCCACTCCTGGTAACCAATACATTTTCCCGGGTGGAGACTATTCTGCTTTCACAACATCTTCAGGTGGAACGTTCGAATTTGGAGGTACTACAAACGGGACCTTAAGTACTCAGGCTACTTACAACCATGTAGATTTCACTGGTTCTGCCACGAAAAATCTGCCAAATGCCAACATTACCCTCAATGGGAACCTGACAATTTCTGCCGGGATTCTAGCCAATCCAAGCAATAAAAACATCAGTCTGAACGGCAATTGGACCAATACAGTTGGTGTGGGTGGATTCACCTCCGGAAACGGGTCTGTTAATCTGATTGGTGGAAGTCAAACCCTGACTGGTTCAACAAACTTTTACAATCTGGTTGCAAACGGAGCAGGTGATAAAACGCTAACCAGTTCGGTCACAGCAACCAATGGATTAACACTTACGGATGGAATTTTTGTAACAGGTGCGAATCAGATGATCGTTAATTCGACAGCATCCATATCTGGAGGTTCGGCAACGAGCTATGTTTCTGGAAACCTCCGCAGGGGAATCCCGGCATCTGCTACTACCACTGTTTTCCAGATCGGAGATGCTACATCTTATACACCAGTGACAATAAACTATACAGGTACAACTGTTGCTGGTGGATTTATCACAGCCAATACAAGTTCTGGTGACCACCCACAGGTGTATACATCAGGTATTGACCAGACAAAAACAGCAAACCGATACTGGACATTAACCAATTCTGGAGTGACCGGATTTACCGGTTACAATGCCGCATTTACTTTTGTGAGTGGCGACCTTGACGTATCTGCAAATCCATTGAATTTTATGGTTGCCCGGTACAGCAGCAGCACCTGGACACAACCGACTGTAGGAACCATCACCAGCACATCAACTCAAGGAATTTCGATTTCAGGAACAACCTTTGGAGACTTCCAGGTTGGACAGTCTGTGGGTGGTAAAATCTGGACAGGGACAACCAACACGAACTGGAATGTCTCCACAAACTGGATTCCGGCAACCGTTCCGGGTTCAGGAGACAATGCCATCATCGGTAATGTACCGAATCAACCAACATTTATTTCCGGAGGAAACGGCCAATGCAAGGACCTTGTTCTACTGACTGGAGCAGTGGTAACCATTCCAACAGGTTATACACTCACAGTAAATGAAAACATAGATGCAGCCGGCAATACAATTGATGGTGTAGGAGACCTGGCGATAAACGGGGCATCCAGCACACTCACAGGAAGTCTGACAGTGAACTCAAATCTTATCGTCAATGCCTCATCGACCTTGGTTCTCGGAACAGGTTCTACTTTGAATCTGGGGAAAGATTTTACTGTAAACGGATCACTCACACCGAATAGTTTGCCGGTAACATTTGTGGGAACGAATCACTCAACTGTTTCAGGTAACATCGGATTTTATGATCTGGTGGTGAACAAAACCACATCATCATACAATGTTGTTCTCGGATCTGATATCACTGTTAGCAATGAGGTGAATCTATTGTCAGGAAATGTCGAGCTCAACGGATTTGAACTGGATCTGGGTGGAACCGGAAGCCTGGTGAATGAAACCTCATCCAACAGGGTGACTGGCTTAACAGGAGGTACAATCCGGGCTACCCGTAATCTGAATGCACCAACGGATGTGGATGTAGCCGGATTGGGAGCAATTCTTTCATCCAGTGCCAACATGGGTTCAACCGAAGTAATCCGGAAACACAATCAGGTAGTGTTTGGAATTGGCTACGGTTTGAACAGACGGTACGAAATTCATCCAACCAACAACTCATCTCTCAACGCCAAATTTGTTTTCAACTATTTTGATGATGAACTGGTAACTGGCAGCGGAACCATTACTGAAACCGAACTTGATCTCTGGAGGTTTAATGGAACCACCTGGGATGTACAGCATGCCGTTCTGGATGACATTGGCAATACCATTACAAAAACAGGAATTCCACAGTTTTCAGAATGGACAGGAGCATCCGAAGTAAACAATCCACTTCCGATTGAACTGGCATATGCCAATATTACCTGTGAAGGAATCCACCCGACACTGAGTTGGAAAACAGTAAAAGAGACCGACACTCGTTCGTTCCAGATTGAGGTTTCTCCGGATGGAAAGAACTGGGAAGTACTGAAATCAGTGCCGGCTGCTGGTAATTCAAATTCTGACAGAGAATATATGTTTGAATTGAAAGGCATTCCGGATGGTACTCAGATGATCCGGCTTTCCATGCTGGATGTGAACAACAAACTGCATTCATATGACCGGATGGAAAATTGCACCAACGGACTTTTAGCAAAACGGACCATTTCGATTCATCCGAATCCAACAACCGGGGCATTTACTGTTGATCTGAACGGAACCAGTGAAGATGTTCTGGATGTGAAAGTATTCAATACTCTTGGTCAGTCGGTAGGTGGAGCCATTCATGATGCATCCCGAAGAGATAAAATCAAAATGGATCTTCAGGGATTGCCAGCCGGAATTTACAAAGTTCAGATTGCGGGTTATCAGGATGGAATTCGCTCCTTTAATGTTGTTGTGAGGTAAGTCTTAATGACTGCTGAATAAAAAAGAGCACCTTTTCCGCGATTCAATATAAAAGCCTGGAGAACGGACTTCGGTTCTGACTCCGGGCTTTTTCTTTTTCAGCTGACTTTAAAATTGTTGCTGAATCTCTCATTCTCAGAATGGATGGAGATATATTGGATCAAGCCTTCAAAACAACCTGGTAACGCAAATTACACTTCGTTTTTTTGAAGCTCTTTGAAGCATTGCAGCATGATACTTCCTGCCTCAAATGCAACTTTTTTAGATTGGCAAGGAGAAAGATCTCAAAGGGCAATTGCATTTGTAACCATTTATTTGTAACCTAATAAATAGTTACAAATAAATGGTTACAAAATGTACTGAAAAAATCAGGTGTGCATTTTCACTCAACGCTAATAGCCATTCCCCGTTGATACCTGCTACTAATCAAAATTCAATCAGCTCCCCGGAATTCTCCTGTCACCCGATACTGAATCCGGATTCAAAAGATTATCTTGACAAAAAGACAGAATTTCCGGTTTCTTTTAAAAAGGTTCATCCAAACTGGTTTGTAAAACAAACTACCGGTTTTCTTTGCAGTCAAATTTCAGCGTGTGATCAGGATATTCAAGTTTGGAGGTGCATCTGTAAAAGATGCGGATGGTGTTAAGAATGTGGCCCGGATTATTCAACGGTTTGGTGGTGAAAGTCAGCTGGCCGTCGTGGTATCGGCCATGGGAAAAACCACCAATGCGCTGGAAGCGATTTATGAAAAGGCCTTTCATGGACAGGATTTTGATGAACTATTACAACAGCTTCGTCAGCAACACCTCGATACCGTCCGCGGATTGTTTGGTAAGGAAAATGAAGAGGTTCCCGAAGCACTGGATCGATATTTCATTCGCCTGAAGTTTCAGCTGCTACATGCGCCGGACAAGTCCTATGACTTCGGATATGATCAGGTGGTGTCGTACGGTGAATATCTTTCTTCCCTCATTCTTTTCCGGTACCTTCTGCACGTTGAATTGCCGGTAACACTCCTCAATGCCCGGCACCTGATCCGGACCGATATGACCTGGAGAGAAGGCGAAGTTTCCATGGAAGAAACGTCAAGACAGATACGTAAGGAAGCCGAACCCATTCTCAAATCCGGCATTGTCCTCACACAGGGCTTCATTGGAGGTTGTCGGAAAGGAAATGTAACTACACTGGGAAGGGAAGGCTCCGATTACACAGCAGCCTTGCTTGGGCACTGTCTGGAAGCGGAATCTGTAACCATATGGAAAGATGTACCCGGTGTGCTCAACGCCGACCCACGCTGGTTGCAGGGAGCTGTTTTGTTGCCGGAACTCAGTTACCAGGATGCAGCGGAACTCACGTATTACGGGGCAACAGTGATTCACCCCAAAACCATCCGCCCTTTAGCACAGAAAGGAATCCCACTTTATGTGCGCTCCTTTCTGGAACCGGCTCAGACAGGAACCCGAGTGGGATTTGAAGCTGTTAAGTGGACCGATGCCGCCTTTATTCGGAAGAGCAACCAGACTCTAATCTCGTTAAGTTCCAAAAACTACTCCTTCATGGAGGAGAAAAATATTACAGAAGTACTTCATTTGTTTTCCCAGGCCGGTTTGAAGTTCCAGATGCTTCAGGTATCAGCTACCAGCATTTCCGTGGTTGTGGATTTCAATAAAGAGTCGTTTGAGAAGGTGTTCTCTCACCTCAAATCATCGTATTCTGTGTTATACAATGAAAACCTTACCCTTTACACAATTAAGAATTACAATCAGTGGGCCATCGATTTCGTTCGGGGTGAAAATTCCGTTATCTTGGATCAACGATCACGCAACACTTGTCAGTTGCTGGTCCGACCGACTTAGCGAAAACCAACCACTACTATGCAACCACTGTCACCTGTAAACGTACTCCTGGTGGAGGACGAATACATCAACGCCTGGGCCTTGGCGAATGCCCTTAAACTTCATTGCAACATCCGGCATGCCGCCACCAAAGAAGAAGCGCTTTACTGGATTCAAAGGGAAGCTTTTCAGTTTGTACTGCTCGACATCAATCTTGGGCAAAACAGAGAAGCCGGCATTGAAATCCTTCCGGAAATCAAACGGATCCAGCCTGATTGCCGGGTTTTTGCGACAACAGGCTACGGCACTGAAAACGATGAAGCCCGGTTTCTGGGAATGGGATTTCACGCTTACCATCCAAAACCAGTGGATGAAGCCCGCATCGTTTTTGAAATTCAGAATTATACCATCAGCCGGAACGTAGCCTGAGAAAACCGCTACACTGTCCTTTTTTGCGATGCCCGGAAAATGCGGTCGTTTACTGCTTTTCCCAATCCGCTGTCAGGAAGACGGACGGCCACAATGCATTCTACCGGCATTGAATCCAGACGATGAAGTGCCTGAAAGAGGTTTTGGGCCGCTTCTTTCAAGTTACCGGAAGATGATAGCAAAATCTGGTTTGCTTCCGGAATTCCTTTCCGATACGAATCAAATGCCAGCACGCCGGTTGTTTCAGGCAAAAGTGATTCCGTCCTTGAATCCGTTGCGAGAAACAAAGGCTTGGCTGGCGCATAATGACTCAGCATACTTCCTGGAACGACAGGCTTTTCCGGATTTTCATCCCTCACCAGTTCAGCAAATAAAGCCAGTTCCTCTTCCGGAATTCCTCCCTGTCGAAGAACCTTGATCTGATCATCACCCACAATCTGAATGATGGTCGACTCCACTCCTACTTCACAGGAACCTCCATCTAAAATATATGGAATCTTCAAACCCAACCCATCCTGAACATGCTGTGCCGTTGTGGGAGAAATACCACCGAACGGATTGGCACTTGGCGCCGCCAAAGGTGTTCCAACTAATTTCAATAACGCCAGAGTGAGTGGATGATTCGGAATCCGGATGGCCACCAGCGGAGATCCGTTCGTCACAAGATCGGAAACCTGATTTGACTTTGGAAGGAGCACTGTAAGCGGACCCGGACTAAACGCCTCCATCAGCTTTCGGGCCAATGGCGGAAAGTGTGTCACCAGCGTTTCTACGGACGGCACGTCAGCCACATGCACAATCAACGGGTCGGTGTACGGTCGGTTCTTGACATCAAAGATTTTCCGGATGGCCTTTTCCGAATCGATTCTTCCAGCCAGGCCATAGACCGTTTCCGTTGGAATCGCCACCACATTTTCATCGGCCAGAAACCGGGCAGCCGTCTCGATGTTCTGTCCCAGTTCTGCCATCAGATCAGTTCAAATTCGTTTCCGTATTCAGGAATCACCGTTTGTTCATAACCCGACCACACAAGTGTCTTTTTGAAATCATCCATCACCTCAGCCTCGCCATGCACCAGGAAGAGCTTTTTCAGTTTCTCCGGTTTTTGTTGCTCCACAAATCGCATCAGACCTTTGAGATCAGCATGGCCGCTGAAAACATCGGTTTTGAGTATCCGGGCTTTCACTTCGAGTGACTTTCCTTTCAGTACCACGCGGTCGGCACCGGTCATCAGTTTATTTCCGGTCGTTCCTTCAGCACTGAATCCAATCATGAAAATGGTGCAGTACGGATTCTCCAGATTTTTGAGAATATGGTTTTCGATACGCCCACCGTGAATCATGCCGGAAGAAGAAATGATGATGCAGGGTTCATAATGATTCGAAAGAGCCTTGCTGCCTTCCAGATCGGGCACATACGTGAGGTTTTCGAAATTGAACAGACTGTCGTTTTCCTTGTAAAAGTCCTGGGCTTCTTTGTTGAGATGACTCCGGAATTTCTCGTAGAGTTGCGAGCTTTTCATCGCCATCGGACTGTCTGTAAAAATCCGGATGTCGGGGAAATGCTCGGAAAACTGAAGCTTGTTTAGAATGTAGAGAAGCGATTGGGTTCTTCCCACACTGAATGAGGGAATGATGAGCCTTCCCGGAATATCAATCAGTGAACTTTGGATGACGTCTTTGAGGACGGTTTCCGGAGCCTCTGTCGTTTCATGGGTACGGTTTCCATAGGTTGATTCACAAACCAGATAATCTACTTCCGGGAACGGTTGCGGATCTTTCAGGAGGGGATAATTGTAACGCCCGATGTCGCCCGAAAATCCGATTTTTACCCAATTCCCATTTTCCCTGGCCTCAACCAAAATACTGGCGGCACCCAACAAGTGACCGGTGTAGTGAAAGGTGACAAACAGATTTTCGTGCACCTTAAACCGGCGCTCGAAACCGATGCAGACAAAGCGGTCCATGGTTTCCTTCACGTGGGACTCCAGGTAAAGATCAGCCGTCAGTTTATTGAGAAGTTTCGGATTGATTTTCTTTCCACGTCCATGAATGCTGTTTAGCTTTAATTTATGGATCCGGGCAGAATCGGCCAGGAGCAGTTCCGACAACTCCATGGTGGGCTGGGTACACAAAATCTGACCTTCGTACCCTTCCTTGATCAGGTTGGGCAGGTTTCCGCTGTGGTCCACATGGGCATGGGTAAGAATAACCAGGTTGATCTCCGTCACTTCAAACGGAAAAATGAAACCGTCTTCCTTTTTATACTCCGTCGATTCGAAGTCGCTGCGTTCTTTGTCGAAATCGAATCCGCAGTCGATCAGGACTTTGTAATCGTGGTCGAGGGTCAGCATGTACATGCTTCCGGTTACCTGACGGGCAGCGCCCCAAAATCCCAACTTCATGAATTCTACGAAAAAAAAGGACGCAATTTTACGAAAAAAGAACCGTCAATTGGCGGACGTGTACTAAACTTGTGCACTAAATCATCTGAGGGAAAGTTTGGACAGAAAAGAATCCGTCATGTAAAAGGACGGAATCGTTTTTCCAGGCTGGCGATTCAGACTAAACTAAAACAAAATGGATTTTAAAACAGTAACCAATATCCTGTTTCTGGATATTGAGACGGTGTCACAACACCCAACCTTCCACCAGCTTGACGAACGGTTTCAGCGTTTGTGGGAGAAAAAAGCCAAAGCCCTGAAAGCCGATAACCCTCCGGAAGAATCGTATCCGGAACGGGCCGCCATTTACGCCGAGTTTGGTCGTGTTCTGGTGATCGGAGTGGGTCATTTTACTTTGCAGAAAGGCGAACTCAGCTTCCGGACACGTTCATTTTCGCACCCGGATGAAAGGCAGTTGCTGGTTGATTTTTCCGATTATCTGGTTCGGCTGACGAAAAAGGACAATTGGCGGATGTGTGCCCACAACGGCAAGGAATTCGACTTTCCCTATCTCTGCCGTCGCCTTCTGGTCAACAGTTTACCTCTTCCCAAACTCCTTCAGATTATGGGAAAGAAACCGTGGGATACACCCCAGCTGGTGGATACAATGGAGCTCTGGAAGTTTGGTGATCTGAAAGCATACACATCACTCGAATCCATGGCGGCCTGCCTCGGAATCCCGACCAGCAAAGACGACATTGACGGAAGCGAAGTGGGTAAAGTTTTTTACAGCACGGGCGATGTGAAACGAATTGCGACCTATTGCCAGAAAGATGTGGCGGTGATGGCGCAGGTATATGCCAGATTGATGGGACTTGGAAACATTCCGCCTGGGAAGATTTTGATTCAGGGGTGATCCCTTCCCACAAAACGAATTTTGCCCAGCAGAAAATCGATGGCCTTCGGGATATTTCGGTCGACCGATTCCTCGGATTTGAGATGGGCGATGTAGCGGACGATTTCTTTCTGTCGCGACGGAGGAAGCTGGTCGAACACGGCTTTGGCTTCCGGATTGCTATCTAGAGCGGCCGTTAGTTTCGGGTGAAAATCAGGGAAACGGGGAACCGGATCAAATTCCATCGAAACATGAATAGGATCGCCCACCATTGTGTTGGTCGATTTCCGCATCGGCATGTTGAGGTACAGTCTCCAATGGCCAGCAAACTTTACCAGTGTCTGAATGAAGGGCTCGCCATTGAGGTGGCCCTTCACCTGAATAGTACCTTTGGATTTTCCTGCCTGTTCAAAAATCGCTTCGAGATCGGCAGGCGGAATCAGCACATAGGGATTTACCCCGATGATTTCGATGATGGCTGAAAACCGAACGGGTTGAGGTTCCGTCATTTTTCAATAGGCTTGGACTTGCGCTAATTCTCCACCGAAAGATCGTATTTTTCCAGAAGTCCAGGCAAACCCTGAATAGAAACGCGGGCCTTTTTCAGGTGATTCTTTTCCGGATCTATCCGGTAATTGAATGCGGTCCGAAGATCGGCTTTTTCCAGATGCGTGTTTTCGAAAACGGCATTCTCGAGATTGCAGTCTGCAAAAACGGACTGGCTGAGATCGGCTTCTGAGAAATCACATTCCTTAAGCGAGCAATTCTCAAACCGGGTTTTCTTCATTTTCCGACGGTAAAACGAACAGAGATCAGCCATGCATCGGGTGAACGAAACAGAAAAGAGAAGGTCGTTGCAGACATCGAAATGCAATCCCATCAGCTTACAGTCTTCAAACACCACATCGCGGAAGGTAACACCCGCCAGTTTTGCCATACTGAGATTGCAGTCCTTAAAAACGCAATCCGTAAACCGGATGTTCTTCAGATCACTTTCCTGAAACTGGCAGGATTCAAAACGGCAGGATTCATATTCTCCTTTTGGCAAAGGTTGTGGGGTGTAGTCTTGTTTTTCAAAAATCTGATCAACGATGTACAGAGCGGCCATGGCAGTTTGAAATTAGTTGGAAGGAAAAGGCATAAAAAAACCCCGTTTGTGGCGGGGTTAATTATTATTCTATGAAATCTTATTTCGCAGCGCTGTCAGCAGCCGGAGCTGATGTCGGACCTACTTCCTCTTTCGGAGTAGCTGGTGGTGCAGCAGTTGGTTTTGATTTCGCTTTTTCTACGTTGATGGAAGAAGGCGAATCTGATACTTCTTCAGATCCCTGAATAAATTTGGAACTCATGGTCAGAACCATAATTCCGATCATAAATCCCCAGGTTAATTTCTCGAGAAGGTCGGTTGTGCGTTTTACGCCCATTACCTGAGAAGCGCCAAAGTTGCTTGACAATGCTCCGGATTTGGAATCCTGTGCTAATACGATCAGGATCATTAAAACGGCCAAAATGGCGATAACAGCGACTAGTGCAAATATCATATCAGTTTTTGGTCTGGCTTTCCAGATTTTTTATGAGGGCCGCAAAGTAATCACTTTTTTCCGGAAACTTCAACTGCAATTTTCGAAAAGTTGAAAGGGCTTTTTCGAAGTTTTTCTGCTTCAGGTAAATCATCGCCATGTTCTCTGTCACAATCTCTTCTGACAGAAATCCGCTCTTCTGCGCCAGATCATCCGCCGGGGCCGGATCACCAAAATCCAACCGGGGCGGAATAAAGCCTGGCGGTTTTTCCAGAAATCGTTCGATGATGGTGTCTTCCGGCTTCTTCTCTTTCTTCTTTTTGGCTGGACCTGCCGGCAACTGATATACAGGCTCAACAGGCACAAGTGGCCTTTCTTTCTCCTTCTGTTTTTTGACTGGCACTTTCACAAAGCCAAATCCAAACTCATTTTTCGAAGGTTTGGCTGGTTGA
>DAIOVD010000046.1:0-18473 GCA_036759185.1 Catalimonadaceae bacterium
GGTTCCGGAAATCGCTTCCCATGGCCAGTGCCTGCGGTGTCGATTCTCTGGTAGGGAAAAGCTACAAAAACCTCGGCGCCCTTTTCTTCGAAGAACAGCAACCCGATTCGGCCATCCATTACCTGGAGAAAGCCCGGTTGTTTCTTTCTCCTTCACACAATGCAAAGGATCTTTCCCATGTATTCGGTGATGTTCACGATGGGATTCGCCCGGAATTCCGGCAACCAGGAAATTATAGATCTGGTCAAAGCCGCTGGATTCGGTAAGGAATAACCGCAAAATTCAGACCGCATTTATTATGCTGCTGTTGTGATTTTATGGGAGGCTGGAGCCGTTCTTTCATCCCAACGCATCATACAGAAATCAAAATCTGTCGGTTGGTCGTTTTTTACTTGAAATTCATATGTCGTAGGTGTGAGGTTTGGATACAGAATCTGGTTTGTGAAGCAATAATTTCAGGGTATTATTTCCGGCTTACCACTGGTTCCATCTGCAAGGAACGAATGCACCAGTACATGAAATTGAGCAAAATGCCCATCAGCAACGTGACAGCCCAGGTTTGTGGATGCGAAAATGGGTTGAGAAACCGATCGGCAATGTCGTAGAGCAGAGCCATTGGGTTGCTTGCCAGATCCCAGGAATTCCAACGCTGGTATCGGCCCAGGTAAATGCCAAACCCACTAAGAAAAAGGACGCCCACAATAAGAAACGAAACCATCCAGGAAGGCAGTCTTCCCCGAAGCCAGGCGTCTACATGTAACAGACTGATGAGGCCAAACATAAGGCCGGTAAGTGCATACGAGAGAAGCAGTGAAAGATCGAACCAGAACGGAACCCGTATGCGTTGGGTGAGGTGAAACAGATCAGTAAGTATGTAAGGTGCATTGGGAAAAAACAATAGCCAGAAACCCAGGATCGCCCAGGGGAAAAGAGAAAAGGAAGATGAACGGCTTTGAAACTGGTGCACCAGAATATTACTGAGGCACCAGGGAGTAAAGGCCAGAAACAGATTCCACACCAGGAAAAGATAGGTAATATTGCCCGACCAGTAACAGCGAAAAGCAGTGAGGGAAAAGCAAAAAATACTCATTGAAATAGGAGTGGCGGTGGTTGCTGTTTTGTAGGAAACAGGTAGTCTTGAAATCATTTGCAGGCTAAAATGAATACATAGAATGTTGCCATTACTTTCCGGGATCGTATCGGCAGAAAGCCAAAACGAGGATTTGACAGGAATCGTCTGACAAACCGGAAAAAGGATCTGACTTTTTGATGGCCGGTGAAAATGATGGGGTGATGAACAGTGAAAAGGATGAATGATGGGGATATGAATTGGCTATCAAAATCCGAATCCTCACCGGTTTGTTCATCACGATCCGATTTTTCATCCTGAAATCTTCGAAACCGGATTCCTCATAAAATGCACCAGGGATACTCCTGGATTCAATTTGTCACCCTTCTCTATTGCTTCATCCACGGAACCAGAAAAGAGGATTTTCTATCCCAGATCCGGATGTAGTATAATCCGGTTGGTAGTTGACGGGTCTGGAGAACGGACAGTTCCGCACCATTGCCTTTTATTTCAGTTGGTTTTCCCTGTGCGTCAAAAACCCGGGATTGCCAGTTACCGGAATACGGAAACTGAATACGGACCTCGCTGCTTCCCGGATTCGGATAGACAACCGGCTTTTTGGGTGAGGCCACCTGCAACTGAACATCGGTGAACAAACAATTCTGGTAATGCAGTTTCACCAGACTATGCACCGGCACATCACCGACATGGTTGAACGTACCCGCAGCATAAAAATGGGTACTGTCGGCCATCGCAAAGCCCGTGATGCTTCCATCATAACCAGATCCGGTAAACCAGGGTTTTTCCATCCCATAGTTTAAGCCACCGTCTGCACATAGACCAATAATTTGCGCTTTGCTCAATGAAATCAGCGTATTGTTTCCAGCTGCGACCACAAGTGATGGAGGCTTGTAGCCAAAATTCAAAATTGTTTCCGGTTCAAAGGAGAGATTCAGTGTGTCGCGTTTCCCGTTGGGCAAAATGTGAATATAATCATATCCATAACCAATGCCACCTGTAACACTGAGAAGAGATGCAAACAAATCGCCTTTCTGGTTTTCTTTCAAATCGATAATCTGCCCTGCATAAAAAATAGGGCCACAGGAAAACCCTGTATCCAATGCGCCCTCCATGTCTATTTTAAGTATCTTTTCAATTACAGGAGGAAAATCACCTCCTTCCGGAGAACAATTGGATACTGTAGGATATGAAAGGTCGAGAAATAAATGATCGGAATACCCTTCGTTGAGGCCGGTAAACCTGCGTACCACAGTTCCTGTGCCGGCGATGGTAAAGGCATATTCTCTGGGCGAAAAAGACAGGTCCCGACTTCCATCCAGATGATAGCGAAAGATCCTGGTTTTGGCAGAATCCATTTTCAAATACATTTTCTGGTTGGGCATCAGGCAGGCACCACCCCATTCGAATGAGCGCAATCCGGTTGTATCAAATTGAAAACTGGTATCAATGGATCCATTTGAGAGCAGCATTATCATTCGGTGTTTATGGTCCATTTTCTGGTAACCAAACGGATATCCCTGAAGCAGGATTTTGCCGTTATTCGCCACATTCACCTTCTGAATATAAGGGAATTGCGGATTGTTTTGATCCGGGACTTCCTGAAATGGTGAGTGGAAACTCGTGTCGGGAAATCCATCGGGGAGCAGTCTCAGTATGTAAGGTGACCGAAAAGAATCATACCCTGTAAAGCCGCCAAAAACCAGAATCTTACCGTCCTTTTGTGTAACCACTTTTGTGACAGGGCCATTGAACCCGGTGGCATTCCGTATTCCGGCTATTTGACCTGCCGAATTGTATCGGGTAAAAGTGGCATTGGTGTTATAGTCTATTGTCGAATACGTAAAGCCTAGTTTTGCCCACCCGGAACTTTGCTGAAAGAATCCTCCTGGTGTTTCCTTTTGGAAAATAATTTTTGAATTGGGTGATATCTGGCCATTGGGAAGAAGCATCACAACATTCAGATGTAAAGAGTCCATAAAAAAAATCTGAACAGACCCGTCTGTTTTTGGCTTGCAGAACGAAGGCATATTCCGGCTGTTGAAAAGTGCAGAAGGCAACGTGTTCAATAGCATGCCATCTTCCGCCAGTAATTTCAGACTGAACTTTCCATTTTGCGGCAGACTGGCCACCCAGATTTTTCCATTCGGGAGAACGTGCGGAATACAACGGGAATTGAGGTTGTTTTCCAGGTATGAATGGAAAGTGGTATCCTTTCTTCCGGTAAGTTGGTATCGTGAGATACCATTCCACCAGCCTCCGATCAGTTTGTTATTTTGAAATTCTACCTGACCCAATAAATACGGATCTGTGATGAAAGTGGAGTCAAAGGAGCCGTCCGGATGCAGCCGGATTGTTTTGGGGCTGTAATAGTTCAGGTTGTTAACCAGGTATATGCCTTCATCATTTTCATTCAGTATAGTACCGACACGTACACCAGCCGGAAGTGTGAATCCGGGATCAAGACTGCCATTTTCATTCAACCGTATACACGTCTTATCCCAATCATTTTCGTTTAGTCTGAATGAACCCCAGGCCAGAATTTTTCCATTACTGGTTTCGATGATTTTCTGAAATTCAGCCTTATAGATGGAAACCTTGAAAGAAGGATCGACGGTTCCATCTGCAAAGACACGGGCCAGTCCTTTGGTGGCATGTCCTGAAAAATGGTCAAAATATCCGGCGACAAAAAAACGATCTCCTGACGTTGGTGTGCAGAAAAGGCTCTCTTTGTAAGAGTAATCACAATTTGGCCCAAAAGAAGCTGAAGCATGAAAGCTGTTGTCTAATGTTCCGGAGATCTGGCCATTAGACTGAAGTGTAAAAACCAGCAGAATGACGATAGGGAGCAGAAATCGGAACATGACAGTATTTTCAGGAGGCTAAATATAAAGGAAGCAAGTGAATAGTTCCACATCAAATTGACATTCAGTGATTTCGTGCACCTATAGAGTGCATCTAGAACCACACATCACAAATCACGAAATGTTCAACCCGCCTCGGCCACTTTCCCATCTTTCTTTTCGTACCACTGACCCGTTTCCGGACACTGCGCCCTGGACGATTCGTCGAAATGCAGACGGTGACCATGTTTGCTCATCCAGCCGATCTGGCGACCCGGATTTCCCACCATCAGCGCAAAATCGGGCACGTTCCGGTTGATCACCGCACCCGCCCCGATGAACGCAAACCGCCCGATTTCAATGCCGCACACAATGGTGGCGTTGGCTCCGATCGTAGCCCCGGTTTTCACGAGTGTGCGACGGTACTCGTTTTTCCGGCTCACCGCTGAGCGGGGATTGTACACATTGGTAAACACCATACTCGGACCGAGAAAGACATCGTCTTCGCATTCCACACCTGTGTATATGGACACGTTGTTCTGCACCTTCACATTGTTGCCCAGTTTTACATCGGGCGAAACCACCACATTCTGGCCCATGTTGCAGTTTTCGCCCACCACCGACGGTGCCATGATGTGGCAGAAATGCCAGATTTTGGTGCCTTTTCCGATCTGAACTCCTTCATCCACATACGAGGAAGGATGCACATAAAAATGGTTGGTTTCGTTGCTCATGTTGGTGTGGTTAACGGTCGTACCAGCTGCGGCGCCGGCTGAGTTTGAGATCCTGTAAAACGGAGGCTTTCACGTTGATGTCGATGGAATATGATCCCCGGTTTCCGGTCGGAACCCAGTTGAAACGCATCTCCCAGCAATGAAGATCGCGGTACACATTGATGTTGGGATACACCAGCGTTTTGTTCACAAAATCATAGCCCGAATTGAATCCGATTTTCCATTTTGAAGTCAGGTTGACATCACCGCTGAACGAGATCGACTGATTTGTCGTTTTCTTGTCAAACCCTCTTTTGGCGTATGTAAAGTTGTACGACAGGTTCAGGTTCCATGGAATGTTGAAATCGACGTACAGGTCCGGATTGGCATTGATAAATTCCAGTTCCCGCTCTTCCTGAGTCGACACCGCCTTTTTGACGAACTTCTTTTTCTCCTGGGCTTTCGGATTCAGGCTGGTGCTGATGGAAACGTTGAATGACGAAAGCTTGCCAATTCCATTGCCGGAGTTCCATGCATACACCGGAGTTTGCCGCTGCGCTTTGACGGTTTTCCCGTTTTCCACCACCGGTGCCGCGTAGGTGTACGGATCCAGAATTCCGTTCATATTGATGTTGAGCTTGCCAAAAAAGGTGGTCCGGGCACTGATGCTCACCGGGGCCAGCTGGAATGAATCGGCAGCGAGATTGTAGGATGACGAAAAGTTAAGGTTGTCGAGCAGATTGATTTTCCGGAACGGCTCTTTCCCGGTGGAGTCTTTTTTGTTTTTGACCTTCATCTCAAAAGTGTTCGACAACCCGAAATTGACGGAACCGCTTTTTCCCCGGGCGGGTGTTCCACCATACACCGCATTCGCAAACGGACTCAATCGGGCAATCGTACCCAACGAATCAATCTGCACATCTTTGGCCATACCATATTTTGGATCTGATAAATCAGGGGTATAACTCAGGCCAATGGAGGGATTCATTATGTGGCGGATCGCTTCAATCCCGGCTTTCTTCACAAAGAAAACGCCATACACCCTTGTCTGAAATGAAACACTGGTGCTGTAATTAAAAGCCCTGGAAAACTCCCGGATGGTATCGATGTCCAGACGGTTCACATCTCCTCCGATCCATTTGTAATCCAGCCGCTGCAGATACCAGGATTCCGCATAATTAAATGATGGCGAAACCGACACATACTTGAAAATATTGAACGAGGTTGATACCGGAATCGTATGCTTCATCCCGTTTTTCATACGTTCGAGGAGAGGTTTATAATTGGCTCTGGTGAAGGGCAGGATCGAATCGAGACTTGACTCGGATTCCGTCAGAATTTTCGCCCCTGAAAACGATTGACCCTGAACCGGCGCATTGCTGATGCTGTTTTGGGCCGTCATCGAATACGAAAAACTGATTTTCTCATACCAGGTTTTGGCTGAACTGCTTCCCCGTTTGAACGGATAAATCCGGTTCATGTTCAGGTTGAAGGTCGGCAACTCCATGTCCACCTGCTTGGTCACCACGTTCTGCTGCTGCCGGGCGTTAATCCCCAGACTGAATGGTGTGCCCTTAAACGTTTTCGAATAGGAAACGTTGGAGGAAAAGGACGAAGACAAATAATTGCTGGTCGTAAAACTGTTCCTTGTATTGTAGGTGGATGTTCCCAGATTCACCGATGCCGAAAAGGTGGACGTTCCCCTCGTCTCCGGCACGTGGCTCCACTGAAGCCAGAAATCTTCCCCGATCGAGGTCAGATCGTCGTCGCCTGCCTTTCGTTTGGCGTAGCGGAAATCGAGATTCCCTCCGTACGCATACCGCTTCTTGTAATTGGCCTGGGCCGAAAATCCGTAGCTTCCTTTTGAATAAATATCTCCCAGAAAACGGGCATCCACATAATCGTTGATGTGCCAGTAATAACCCCCGTTCCGCAGGAAAAATCCCCGGTCCACAGCCTCTCCGTAAGTTGGAACAATCAATCCGGATGTAGCACTTTGCGGCGTGGGAAAAATCCCGAACCCAAATCCAAACGGCGTGGGCAGATCCATAAAATGCAGGTTGAACGGACCGGTCACAAGTTTCTTTCCCGGAATCACCTTGATTTTCGTAGCCTGAATATGAAAGTGCGGATGCTCCAGATTGCAGGTGGTGTACTGGGCATCGCGGATGTACATTTCATTTTCCGGCGTCTTTTTCACCGATTCACCGTGGATGTAGCCTTCGCCCTGCTGCGTAACAATGCCCTGAATTTTGGCCCGCTTCGATTTAAAATTGTAGGTCATCGAGTTGGCTTCGTATTTCTCGGAACCCTGCGAGAAAACCGGTTTCCCGATGAGCTTTCCTGTACTGTCTGGAATTCCTTTGGCAAAGGCAACGTTCTTTTTCAGATCAATTTCGATGTATTCCGCTACCAGTGTCAGGTTGGTATAGTCTACTTTGGCTTTGTGGTAAAGATACACCTTTGAGGCAGCGGCATCGTAAATCACCGAATCTTCAGCCTGGTATTTCACCTCATCATTCAGATCACTTTTGCCTGATTCCACAGCCAGCTCCACACTGTCACCCGACGCCGAATCCGGATTCACCTGGGTGAACTTCACCGTCGCGGCGGTATCGGCGTTCAAACGGACGGTATCGGTCTTTGCCGCCATCGGTACCGTCTGTTTTTTCGTGGTGGACTTCGGTTTGCCTTTGCCCGTTTTGGACGTCGCCGCTTTGGCTGACTTCTTTTTCACAGGTCCTGTTTTCACCTGCCCGAAGGAAGATGAAGAGAGCTGAATCAGGAAAATCAGCAGAATCAGGACAGAGTTTCGGTACAAAGCAGAAGTTTAAGCGATGATTTTTGCAATTTTGGGGCAAAATTAAAGTTTTGAGGCTCCAAAGCCAATGCAAACGTTGAGACTTGCCCTTTTATTCCTGGTTCCGGCCATCATTTGTACGTCGTTTTATCCGCATCCGGCGAAATACCGGTTGAAGACGATTGTGCTGGATGCAGGTCACGGAGGAAAAGATCCCGGAACGCACGGCAAAAAAACAAAAGAAAAGGATGTAACCCTTGCGGTTGTGCTCAAATTGGGAAAACTTTTAAAAGCGAAGTACCCCGATGTCAAGATTTTGTACACCCGGATGACGGATAATTTCATCGAACTTCACGAGCGGGCCGCCATCGCCAACCGCAACAACGCCGACCTTTTCATCTCCATCCACTGCAATTCGGGCCCGGCCCATGTGTGCGGTTCCGAAACCTACGCCATGGGATTGCACACATCCGAGGGCAATCTAAAGGTCGCCAAACGCGAAAATGCCGTCGTTCTCAAGGAGGAAAACTATTTACAGAAATACGGCGGCTTCGATCCTTCCTCGCCCATGGCGCATATATTTTTCGCCAACGTGCAGAATGCCTACCTCGACCGTTCCCTGTCGCTGGCCCAAAAGGTGGAGCATCAGTTTGAAAATCAGGATGGGAAAAAAAGTCGTGGCGTAAAACAGGCCGGATTCATCGTCTTGTGGAAAACCGCCATGCCCGCCGTCCTCATCGAACTCGGTTACCTCACACACGCCAAAGAAGAAAAAGTGTTGCACGGATCTGAGGGCCAGGACGAATCAGCAAAATCCATTTTCAAAGCCATCGGCAAATACAAAGACGATCTCGAAAGAGGAAACTGATTGGGGTTTTGGGCGGCTGGTCCTGCTATCCGCTTGTAGTCCTCCCTCGCCAGCTCGGTCCGGGCTACCGCTTCTATCAGGGCCGCTTGGGATAGTTCAAAGTGGAAAGTTCAAGGTTCAAAGTGAGCCCCAGGGTCTTTGGCAGGGAAACGTTTTCATAAAATTGCAATTAATCCTATGTGTTCCTATGTACCTATCCCGATTCTCGGGACAAGTCGTGGTTATTCTAAGTCGGGTAACCATAAATGACAAAGAACTTAATCCCTAAAAAACCTCCGTCTGCGCCAGGAATTTGCGGTTGGTCACATCGTATCCGTATCCTTTTGCCATCACATGCACCACCATGTGCTCAATCGAAATCGGGAATCCTTCCGGAAGGTCGGCAATCGTATTGTGCTGAATGTGGTGCCCATCGAACACCAGCACCATCCCGGACCCGATCGTCTCCATAAAATTACCTGAGTTGATCAGCACTCCGGTGTCTTCTCCCAGTCCCAGTCCAATACAGCCCGGATTGGATGCCACCGCCTGAGCGAGTCTTCCAAATCTTCCCCGTTTGTCAAAATGGGTATCGATGATCACATTGTTGATCAATGCCAGACCCGTGGTGATTTTCACTTTTCCTTTGAGCAACGCATCGGCACTGTCGCCTTCGTATATCATGGTGTTGCTCATCGCCATGGCTCCGGCACTGGTTCCGGCAATCATGAAATTGTCTTTCATGTAACGTTCTCTCAGAATCGAAAAAAGTCCGGTGCCTCCCCAGATCGTACTCAGCCTCAACTGATTTCCTCCGGTAAACATAACCCCGTCGCATTGCTCCATCCGCTTCAGATAGTCCGGATTCTGTGTATCCTGACGGTTTCGCACGTGCATCAGGTTCACATTGGTGCAACCCAGTCGCCCGAATGCCTCCAGGTATCCTTCGCCGACTTCCGCCGGAATCATAGAAGCCGTGGTCACCACTTCAATTTTCGAATTCTTTCCCCGGCATTCCGATAGAATGCGCTGAAGAATGCCAAACTCAAAGAAATTGAGGGAACTGAACGAGATCGCTCCTTCCGGATCCGTGCCTTTGTCCACATTGCCTCCGATGGCGATCAGTTTTCCTTTTGGTATCATAACTTGGTGATGCAAAAAAGGAGGGAATTTTCTGAATCTACTGCATTCAATCCTTCAGATATTCCAGAACTTCCACAAAATCTGCTTTTTGGTGTGCTTCCAGTATCTTCAATCGTTTCTGGCGTACATCCGGCCAGGCCTGAAAAATTTTGAGAACCTGAAAACTTCCAATCACCACTTCCGCCTTTTTACCTTCCATACCCATGGAAAACAATTGCTCTATCCCCTTTTTAACCAAAGCCGAATCATTCATTTGTTTCAGCATCGAACCAAATCCCTGAATCAGTTCGTAGTTGTCTGGATTTCCCGGCTTTTTCAGCGTCGAGGTAAACCAATCGAACGAAGCCTGACCCGGCCGAGATGAAAAGTAGTCCGACAAAACCCCGGAATAATTAAGATCGTCGGTTGTTTGAAGGGCCGCAATCTTGGCCGGTGCATCCGGATAGTCTTCTTTTAAATACACTTTGTATCCCTGTGTCGAAACCGAAATGGAGGAATCCACAATGGCTTTTTCGAGCAAAGCCTGCTTTCCTTCAAAACGGTGACTGGCCAGCACTTTCCAGGCCTGAGACCGTACGAAAGGCTTCGGATCAGATTGTGCCAGGGCAATGACCGCCGGCAGATTTCGCTGCTGAATACTGCTGTCCAGATCGAGCAATGCTTCGAGTGCCATCTGTCGTATTCCCCAGAAAGAGTCATGAATCGCTTCTTCAAAAACGGCCTTGGCATCCTTGTAATCCGGAAACTCCGCTTTCAAATGGCTCAGCGCTTCAAACCGGTGCACTGCCTTCGTGGCCAGGTGGTACTGGGCAATCCACTGGCTGCGACTTGTGCTGATTTCGGTAAACGCCAGCAAGGACGCATCGGCATCCCACAACACAAGTTTGGGTGTCTCCGAAATCGGAATCCGGAAGGTATCGCTCAGGGAATGTATGTTCAGAACATGGGTCTCGCAACCGGAACGTGTCCAGATTTCCACCGGCACATGAAGCTCGTACACCGGAAAATACGCCGTATCCTGAAGCTGCTTTGTGTACAGAGTGAGGTTGTTTTCCTCGTTCTGGATTTTCACCACCAGCTCAGGATGCCCGGCCGACATAAACCACTGGTTGAAAAACCACTGCAGGTCACGTCCCGAAACTTTCTCAAATGCCATCCGAAGATCGTGGATTTCCACCGATTGGAAGGCATGCTCATGAAGGTACACTTTCAGCCCTTCAAAAAAAGCGGCATCACCCAGTTCCTTCCGTAACATGTGCAGAATACGGCCACCCTTGGCATAGGAATGGCTGTCGAACATGTCGTCCGGTTTATCATGGTAATACCGGATCATGGGTTCCCTTTTGCGGGTTGACTCATAAAAATACTGTTGCTTTTCCCGGTAGGCGTTCATGTCAGCCTCATCGGTTCCATGGCGGTATTCATCCCAGAGATACTGACTGTAATTGGCAAACGATTCGTTCAGGGGAAGGTTGGCCCAGCTTTCCAGTGTGACCAGATCACCAAACCACTGATGGAAAAGTTCGTGGGCAATGATGTCGTCCCAGTCCCGGTCCACCAGTTCTTTGGGTGAACTTTGGAGAGCCTCCATAAAGACTGAAGCCGAGGTGTTTTCCATAGCCCCGGAAACGAATTCCCGCACAACAATCTGGTCATATTTTGGCCATGGGAAATTATAGCCAAGCTTCCGCGAGAAATAGGAAATCATGGCGGGGGTACGACCAAAAATCTTCTTCGCAACCGGTTGATATTTTGGCTCCACCCAATAGTGAAGGGGAATGGAACCTGCGGCATCGTCCACCACAGAGTAATCACCAACTGCCATCATAAACAGGTAAGGGGCATGAGGCAGCTTCATTTCCCAGACATCCGTCCGCATCCCTTTGCCTTCTTTCCGGGAATACAGCAACGTTCCGTTCGACAGTGTTTTATAGCGGTCCTCTACTGTTATATTCATTTCCTGTGTGCAGCGCTCATTGGGATTGTCAATGGTCGGGAACCAGCAGGAGGCTGATTGAGGTTCTCCCTGTGTCCAGATCTGTTTGGGAAGAAGAGGATCTTTGCCGTCGGCATTGATGAAGAATAATCCTTTGTCTTTGGTGATGGCAACACTGCCACCTTCCGGGAGTTCGTTTGGTTTGGCAGTGTATTCGATTTTCACCACAACCAATTCGCCTTTCAATTGTGTTTGGGTAAACCAGATGGCCAGTTTTTTCCCCTGGTAAAAGTGCTTTATTTCAACGGGTTTACCCTTTTTCGTAGCGGTTACCGTCCGGATCTCAAATCCTTTGGCATCCAGAACCAATTTGTCCTGCGGATAGAAAAAAGGACTCAGCGAAAGAAATGCCGTAGCGGGCATTTGTTGTTTTTCCCAGTCAAACGCCACATCCAGTCGGGTGTGGATCAGATCCCAGGATCGTTCGGCCGAAGGTTTGTAGCTGAATTTCTTAGGCGCCCATGGCGGAACAGGTTTCGATTTAAAAACTTCCACCACCGAATCCGAAGGAACCACAAAGGCTTTCCCGGATGCGAGCTGAGGGGTTGGATTCGACTTTTTCCGGCACGAAGGCAGAACGGACAGGATCAGGATAATTCCGGAAAGGACAGCGGTCAGAGTTGGTTTCGGATGCAATGGTCTGGTGCAAAAAGTAGTGTCAGAAAAATCCGGTGTCTAGTTTAAAATGGCGAGTTTGGAAACACAGTTGGCTTTGCCGTCTTCTGTTGAACTCAAAACAAGGTAAATTCCAGGATGTGCCTGTTCGCCATCGTATGTTTTTCCATTCCAGGTGGCAGTGCCTCCTTTGGCGGTAGTTTTGTACACAAGTTTTCCGGAAGCGGTTACAAATTTTACTTCCGAATTGCTGGCCAGTCCCCGAATGGCGATGGTTCCATCGTATCCTTTTTTTACCGGGTTTGGAAATACCTCAATTTTTGACTCATCGCATTGGTCACCCGTGCTTCTTCCTAAATTATCAATATTTTCACTGGCGTCGCTCTGGTACGAAATTAATCCTTTATCGGTGGCGATGAACACTTCACCGGTGGATTTCTGGATGGCGATGTCGTAAATAAAGTTCGAAATGAGAGGACTGTTGTTCACATCAAAATGCGCAATTACTTTGGTGATGTCGGCGTTGAACAACCAGATTCCATTGGTTTGTGTGCCGACCCATTTGCGGTTGGCGCCGTCGACTTCTATGGCTGTGACCACATCGTTTTCCAGGACAGGTCTTCCTGCTTCTGGTGGAAAAATGGGCAGCGAAGCGGTGATTCCTCCCGTAAAAAAAGCATTGTAGGGATTGTAGTATACCGCGAGTCCTTTTGAAGTTCCCACCCAGATATAGCCACTTTTGTCTTCTTTTATATCAAATACATCGTTGCTGGGAAGCCCGCCCTGGGTGCTCTGATTGTTGAGAGGTATTTTCTTGGAACCATCGGAGTTTAGAACCCAGATCCCAGCATTTCCATTCTGGCGGCCAGGAGCCATGCGAACCCATTTGAAATTGCTTTGGTCAGCCACCAGATCAAGGGCATATCCTCCATTTGCATAGGGCAACACAAATGGTGTCCATGAATTATCTGCCGAGTTCCGTTTCCGTACAGCACCTGTTGGTGCCTCAAAATTTGTAACCCACAATTCGCCCAGCTGGTCTACTATAGCAGATGAAATCCGGACACCGTCACTGGCGCCTCCAGCCAAAGAATCTGAAACATCCCACACACAATCGTTCTGGTAATACACATTGCATAATCCACCATCTGTATTTCTGTCGTTGAGTAGAGTATAGTTGTCCTCATTTTTCACCACTATCCCCAGCCCAAAAGAAGACAAGTAGAGGTTCTGTTCAAATGGATTGAAAAAGGCCCGGCTGATGTCTTTGGATACCGGCATTTTCTGATTAGTGGTAGCCCTGTTGTAAGTTGACCAGCTGTTATCAGAAAAAATGGCAAATCCTGATTGGTTTTTGGTGTCATTTCCAGCAGCAGGGTAGATGTATCCTCCTGCCATCAGCGCCAATTCATTTTTGTATGCATGAAGCGCAAAAGAACCATTAAACAAAGGTCCGTTTGGTAAGATTTGAATGGTATCTGTAGGTGTGATTTTAAGTAGTCCGTTATCCAGATCCGATACCCATTTGGTTCCGTCTGGATCATAGATAACATCGGAAGGACGGGATAGCTTTTTGTAATATTCCTGGTCAAGGATATCAAGAATCGAGTCGCCATCCAGATCAGTTTCCAGTACTGTGTTTTCAGCACACACCAATAACCGATTGCCTGTAGCCCGAACATTGCGGACTTTTGTACCCCAATCCTTGTGGCGGTCAAACCGGTTGCCTATTTTGACATGAATTCCATTTTCCTGTGTAATAATGATGGTATTATTCAGAGAATCAATGGTTTGGTAAAGATTGTTCGCTAATGGCAATCCATAACCATCGGAGTATGTCTTCCAAAGAAGGGTATTCTTAAAATCCTGTTGCACCCGGATGGATTTCAACCCATCGTTTTTGGTCAGTGCATAGATCGTGTCGTTCAGTTTGGCGCAATCAGTAACGCCCATAGCGGTCAATCCTCCCGGACCTAAAAGAAGGTTGCTTTCCTTGATTTCCTTCATTTTGTAGTTGTAAACCACCATACCGAAATCGGTGGCCAGATAAGCAAAGCTTCCCGAAAATTTGATTTTGTTGATTCTCTTGGAACCGATGATGGAACTGTTGATGATGTCCGGAAGATTGGTCAGGTTGCCATTGACCAGCAGATCCAGATTTCCATTTTCATAACCGACCATGATCACATCCTGCGCCGGGTGCTTCGCCATGGCAGTTATCCCAATATCACTCAGTCCGTTGATTTTATTGAGAACCACAATGGACTGATCGTCTGTATCGTAAATGAAAATTCCCGATGTGGTTCCGGTGTAAATTTTGGATCCCATCCTGGCGAGTCCGATTGCATTGTTGTAAGGGAGGTGCATTCTCCAGGAACCAATAGGAATCTGGGCCAATCCGGATAGTGTTGTTCCGGCAATCAGAATCAGAAGCAGAATGAATCGGTGCGTCATTTGGTGGTTGGGGGTTCGTGGAAACATCTCCGGCAGCGGGCTTCGTATTGTGTTTGGGCACCGAGCAAAACGGTGGAGTCCGAATCTGCCAGGCGATACGAATGAGAGGCCACTCCTCCGCACCGCATACAAATGGCGTGGACCTTGGTCACAAATTCAGCAATCGCCATCAATGACGGCATCGGTCCGAAAGGTTTGCCCAGATAATCCATATCCAGTCCGGCGATGATCACCCGGGTTCCCTGGGCAGCCAGTTTTTGTGACACTTCCACAATGGAATCATCAAAAAACTGGGCCTCATCTATCCCGACCACTTCTCCTTTGTGCACATGCAACAGAATTTCGCTGGCAACCGAAACGGGGGTTGACCGGATAAAATTATCGTTGTGCGATACAATATTTTCTTCGTGGTAGCGCTGGTCGATGGCCGGCTTGAAAATTTCCACCTGTTGTTTGGCCAGTACCGCCCGGTTGAGGCGACGAATGAGCTCTTCGGTTTTGCCGGAAAACATTGATCCACAGATAACTTCAATCCAACCCGTTCCTTTTTTCTGGTCAGATGTTTTCGGCTGATAAAACAGAGGCTCAACAAACATAGGGGGCCAAAGATAGGAGAATCCTATTTCTTAAAAATACACCAGCCACCCATGTATTTTATCCATTTAAAAATTCCCCGCCATATCAAGGAATCAATCCCTTTATTTTGCCCTCAAATCCGCCATACTATGTTTGCTGAAATCCTGACTTCAATGCCGTTTATTATCTGGGACATTCAGCCGGAAATTTTCCCCGACAGTTCTATTCCGCTTCGGTGGTATGGATTGTTGTTTGCTGCCGCTTTTTTGTTCGGACAGTACTTCATCACAAAGATTTTTCAGGCAGAAGGCAAGTCTGAAAAAGACGTGGATGCCCTTACGTATTATATGATCGGGGCCACCATCATTGGAGCAAGGCTGGGCCATTGTCTTTTTTACCAGCCGGAAATCTATCTGAACGATCCCATCTCCATTCTTAAAGTCTGGGAAGGAGGACTTGCTTCTCACGGCGCCACTGTAGGTATTATTTTTGCCATGTGGCTGTATTCCCGCAAACGGCCTGATCAGTCATGGCTCTGGATTCTGGACCGGATTGTGATCGTGGTGGCACTCGGTGGAATGTTTATTCGGACCGGCAACCTGATGAATTCGGAAATTCTTGGAAAACCAGGTAATTATCCTTGGTCGATGGTGTTTGTAGAGCCGTTTCAGAAAGTCATAAAAGACAATCAGGAGAAAATCATCGAACATTTATCGTTTTCAAAATCCTCCGCTGCCGATACGACAATTGATGGTAAAATATATGCTCCTGTTCTGTTGGATATGGTTTTCGTCCGTGACCAAATGCCGGGTACTTCCGAGCAGGCCTTAATCCAGAGCAGCATCCCGTCAATGGTGGAAGCATCCAATGGAGAGGAAGAACAGCTGTATTACAACCCTGCACTGGCGCAGGTAAAAAGTGGATTTGATGAGAAAGGAAGAAAAACGCTTCAGATTCGCATGTTTGGATTGTTGCGTCATCCGGCCATGATCTATGAAGCCATTTCATGTCTCATTCTGTTTGTTCTGATGTACCAGTACTGGAAGCGGAATGTAGGTCGGGTCCCCGAAGGCAGGATTTTCTCTGTCTTTGTGATTGTGCTTTTTACTCTTCGGTTTTTGTACGAATTTCTGAAAGAGAATCAGGTGGCTTTCGAATCGGGACTTACGTTTAATATGGGGCAGAATCTGAGCATTCCGCTGGTTCTGGTTGGTTTTTATATTCTGGCGAGAAGCTTCCGGAAACAGGAAGAAGCCCCGAAGTAAAAAAACTTGCCGGGTCAATTTTTCCGTTTTCCCGAAATATTTCTTTATACTTGCGACTCTAAAACGGAACGCTTTGATAATTCATCACTTCTGCGTTCCGGGATACTTCCTCAATTCTGAAGATCTACTCCCTCTGAAACGGGATCCCTTCAATTCCTGATTTTACTCATAACCATACGCTTGCATTGATGCATACAGCTGAAGATTTAAAAAACTATCTAAGCTCCGAGTTGAAAGAAATAGCCGAAAAGGCCGGAGTCAAAAACTTCAAAAAACTAAGCAAGGATGAACTGGTGAAAGGCATCATGGAAGCCCAGTCGGCTCCAAAAGTTGTAGCACCAGAGCCAGCAACCAGCTCTTCTTCCGGAGGCTCCGACAACGGACGGCGTCGTCCCCGTCTGAAGAAAAGTGCTCTGGCTTCGGATGAACAGCCAGCCCTGGAATTTGATGCACCGGCCACCGAAGAACCTGCTCAGCCGGAACCTACGCCTGCACCAAAAGCGGAAGCTCCGGCTCCTGCCCCATCTCCAACACCAAGAGAAAAGAGCATTCAGGCAAAAGCAGAAGACATTCTGAAGGATTTCAAAATGGACATCGACCAGATCATGGGTTCTTTCATGGATCCGGCACCCGCAGCTCCGGCTCCGGTTGCAGAAGTGGCCGCCAGTCCAGATGCTCCGGCTGAAACCACTGCTCCGCCAGCTGCACCCAACCAGGAATTCCGTCAGCGGAACGACCGATTCTCCCGCAATGACAGAAACGACCGGAATGACCGTAACGACAGAAACGATCGCTTTTCTCAGGACCGCAATCCACAGGACCGAAACCAACAGGATCGCAATCCTCAGGACAGGAACCCACAAGACCGCAATCCGCAGGATCGTCCTACACAGGATCGTACCCAGCAGGACCGGACCGAGCGTTATACCCGTCCGGAACGTGGAAATATAGCACCTCCACCTCCCCCGGAAAGAACGGAAAGTGCAGACGGAACCCCTCAGTACCGTCCGAAAAGACAGGACATCAACTTCCGCGATTTTGATGGTGTTGTCACCAATATGGGGATTCTGGAAATCACCAACGAAGGCTACGGCTTTTTGCGGTCACCGGAATACAACTACCTCGCCAGTCCGGATGATGTGTATGTTTCCCCAACGCAGATCAAATTATTTGGTCTGAAAACGGGTGACACCGTCATTGGGCAAATCCGTGCACCAAAAGAAGGCGAGAAATACTTCGCACTTCTCAAAGTCGAAACCATCAATGGAAAAACAACCGACGAAATCCGTGACCGGGTTCCGTTTGAATATCTCACCCCGCTTTTCCCGGATGAGCGTCTCAATCTGAGCACGACTTCGGATCAGCTTTCGACCCGTATCCTCGATCTGTTCGCACCAATTGGTAAAGGACAAAGAGGTATGATTGTAGCCCAGCCAAAAACCGGTAAAACGGTGTTGCTGAAAGAAATTGCCAACTCCATTTCGAAAAATCACCCGGAAGTATTTCTGATTGTTCTTCTGATCGATGAGCGTCCGGAAGAGGTAACCGATATGCAGCGCAGTGTGAAAGCCGAAGTGATTGCTTCTACCTTCGATGAGCAGGCTGAGCGTCACGTAAAAGTGGCCACCATCGCTCTCGAAAAAGCCAAGCGTCTGGTAGAATGCGGACACGATGTGGTGATTTTGCTTGACTCCATCACCCGCCTTGCCCGTGCATACAATACGGTGATTCCGTCCTCCGGAAAGATTCTTTCGGGTGGTGTGGATGCCAACGCATTGCACAAACCAAAACGTTTCTTCGGAGCAGCCCGGAATGTGGAAAATGGTGGCAGTCTGACCATTATCGCCACCGCTCTGATTGACACCGGTTCGAAAATGGACGAAGTAATCTTCGAAGAATTCAAAGGAACCGGAAACATGGAGCTTCAGCTCGACCGGAAACTGGCCAATAAGCGGGTGTATCCTGCCATCGATGTGCCGGCATCCGGAACACGTCGGGAAGATTTGCTGATGGACAAAGAAGAACTGCAGCGCATCTGGATTCTTCGGAAACACATGAACGACATGAACTCAATCGAGGCCATGGAATTCCTGAAAGACCGTATGAAGTTCACGAAGAGCAATGCAGAATTCCT
>DAIOVD010000046.1:18573-25746 GCA_036759185.1 Catalimonadaceae bacterium
TTTCTTTCCCTGAAACAGGAACTTGTCGCCCACCTTTTTGCCCTGAAGCAACTGGCCCATCGGCGCCTGGGCCGACATGGAGATGAAAACGGTACCGTCCTCCAACGTGAGTTTTCCGAGTCCGGGTCCCATGAAATAGAGCATGTCGCTGGTGCGGATCAGGGCTCCGGGAAACGCCTTTTTAAACGGACCATTCCCTTCGCAGAGTTCCAGATTGTGCAGGGCATTGCGGGCTTCAAGCAGTTGTCGTGCATTGAGATCCCGCTGGTTCTGGCTCATAGCCCGGGAGGTTTCGTACTTATCGCCGGCCGAACTTTTTTCTTCGGAATTGGCTGCCGCCTGTGCTTCTTCCATCGCAGTGCGGGCGAGGGCAATGCGACTTTCCAGTACCGAGCGAACGGCGGCCAGAACAAGGACTTTGAGATGTGCCAAAGGATTTCAGTTAAATGGATGTCCCGTCAGGTTGCGACCGGATGTCATCTTGAACCAACAATGTAATGGAATTTTGGTGAGGAATGGGAGAAAGGTTTCACAATTTGAGTTTCACACAAATTGAAAAGAGTTTTGTTGTTCAGGTCAATGGTTTGAAGTCGATCTGAAGATTAAAAAGATCTCTTTCCTGGGTTTTTATTTGGGTTTTGCCTAACATCAAAAAAAGAAAGAATGATGATTCTGCTTTCTTTAATTCTGTAAATGAGTCTTACTTGCTTTACCATTTGAAAGCCGCGTATTTGCTTTTCAGGAAAATCAACCTGTCCCATTTCAGGAAACGCCTCTAATAGAGTGAAAACATCTGCTGTTTTCTTTATGAATGCCTGAGCAACTTTTTCATTCCAATTATTTCTCAGGTAGTCAAGAATTGAATGAAGGTCTTTTTCAGCCTTTTTACTTACAAAAATCTTCAAAGTGAACTCAGGAATGTTTCCTTGTCTATCAGGTTTTCTTCTTTCTCAGATTCATCAAAAGCCAATAGAATTTCCTGTTTTTGTGCGTCACTTAGTCCTTGCCAGAAAGAACTCTGCCCATCGTTTTTTCTGCCTGACAAGAATTCAAAAAGGGTTTGCAGAATCGATTCGTTTTCAATTTCGTCAACCATCAAATGAATATTGGCTTTTAAATCTGAAACTCCCATCGTGTAAAATTTCTGCTAAAATATCAGTTTCTCTTCAACAACCAAAAAGACACAGGACACTTTTTATTCCATCAATCCACCGCCTTTATCCGCTTTTGCGACCGGAAATCCGAACTCTGCTCTTTCAGTGGATTTTTGGCTGATTGCAGTGTATACTTGTACCGAAATTTCCTCCCGCATGAAACTGAAAGACGCCCGTGTATTGATTGTTGACGATGATCCGGATGTATTGACGGCCGTCCGTCTCCTTCTGAGGCCCGAAATCAAAGAGGTGCTCACAGAGAAAAATCCCGAAAACCTGAAGAAGATTCTGAGCCAGAATGCCATTGATCTGGTGTTGCTGGACATGAATTTCAAAGCCGCCATCCACACCGGAAACGAAGGCCTTTACTGGCTGCGCAAAGTCAAGGAAATGGCTCCCGCTACGGCCGTGATTATGATTACTGCCTATGGCGACATCGATCTGGCGGTGACTTCTCTCAAGGAAGGAGCCTCGGATTTTATGGTGAAACCCTGGCACAACGAAAAAATGCTGGCTACCATCACCGAAGTTCTTCAGAAAAAGGAAACCGACAAGAAATCCGGCAGCAAGGCCGGCGGACAGAACGCCATGGATATGCTCGGGGAATCGGCAGCGATGGAAGACATCTTCCTCAAAATCCGAAAGATTGCACCCACCGATGCCAACGTGCTGATTCTTGGAGAAAACGGCACCGGCAAGGAACTCGTGGCCCAGGCCATTCACCAGCAATCGCTCAGAGCGGGAAAACCGTTTGTAAAAGTAGACGTCGGTGCACTGACAGAATCCCTGTTTGAAAGCGAACTCTTTGGGCACAAAAAAGGAGCCTTCACCGACGCCAGAGAGGACCGGGTCGGCCGGTTTGAGTCAGCCAGTGGCGGGACTTTGTTTCTGGATGAAATCGGCAACATCAGTTTGCAGCAGCAGGCCAAACTGCTTTCCGTCCTTCAGAATCGCACCGTCATAAGGCTAGGGACCAACCAACCCATTCCGATTGATATCCGCCTTGTGTGCGCCACCAACCTTCCGCTGAAAGATCTGGCCGATGAGACCCGTTTCCGGAAAGATCTCATTTACCGCATCAACACGGTTGAAATCAACCTGCCTCCGCTTCGGGATCGAAGTGGCGACATTGCCTTGCTTGCCAAACATTTTGTAACAGTCTACTCACAGAAATACCTCAAGGCCAGTCGCGAACTGAGCAAATCGGCCATTCAGAAAATGAGTCAGTATTCGTTTCCGGGCAATGTCCGCGAACTGCAATACACAATGGAACGTGCCGTGATCATGAGCGAAGGCGAAACAATTGATGCCGCCGATATTCTGTTTTCTCCTCTGGAATCAGGCATGCATCTGGTGCCGGAGGCCGACGATTTTAAACTGAGTTCAGTGGAAAAAACCACCATTCTGAAAGTGATTCAGAAGCACAACGGCAACATCACCAACGCTGCCAAAGAACTGGGTCTCACCCGGACAGCACTCTATCGCCGCCTCGATAAATACGACATCTGATGCAAAGGATTTATTCCTGGGTTCGGCCGGAAGTGAGGCTGGTACTTAAAATAGTAGCACTTTCAGCTGCTTGTCTGGCCGCTGGCTGGATTTGGATGAGTCCTTATAAAAGTTACAGTCTGTTCTCTGTTCTTGTGGTTTTGTATCTGGGATACAACCTTTTCTGTATGATGAAAAAAGCACAGGATGAAGTGCAGGACTTTGCTGAATCGGTGAAATACCGCGATTTCTCCAGAAGTTTCAACGTGAGGGAAGCGCCGTCCGAAGTAAAGACGTTGCGGGAAGGATTCAATGACATCAATTCCACATTTCGGATCATCAGCCGGGAAAGAGAAACCCAATACCAGTACCTGCAACAGATTCTGGAACTGGTCGACATCGGGATTCTTTCCTATGAAGTGGATTCGGGCGAACAACACTGGATGAACCGGGCGTTTAAACGAATGGTGGATGTTCCCTATCTCAAAACGGTTCATTCTCTCAAAATAAGGGACGAGGTTTTGTACCATGAAATCATGGCGATTCGTCCCGGTGAAACGCGGATTGTAACCCTGACGGCCAACAACAAAAGTCTGAAAGTCCTGATGGCGTCCACCATTTTTCAGACGGACGGTATCGCCAATAAGCTGGTCGCATTTCAGAACATCAACACGGCATTGGATGAAACCGAAGCACGTGCATGGCAGAAACTGCTTTCGGTGATGACGCATGAAATCATGAATTCTGTGGCACCGATTTCTTCACTGGCGGCTACGTTGAAAAAGATTGTGGCCTCTCCGGAAGACGGAAACGAAATTTCCGGTGATCGGGCCGATCTGGAACTGGGTCTCGAAACCATCCAACGGCGAAGTGAAGGGCTACTCAAATTTGCGGAAACCTACCGGAGTCTGAACAAGATTCTGAAACCCAATCTGGAAGAAGTCTACATCCGGGATATTTTCGAAACCCTCATCACACTGATGCAGCCTACGTTGGATCAAAAGAATATTCACCTGGATGTGATTCTAAAGGAACCCCGGCTCAGCGCCCAGCTGGATGTGAATCTGGTCGAACAGGTCTTGATTAATTTACTGGTGAATGCCACAGAAGCGGTGAAAGATGCAGTTGAACCAAGGATCGTTCTTGGTGCCAGTCAGAAGAATAACCGGTTGAGCATTCGGGTGGCAGACAACGGACAGGGCATCGAACCGGATTTGCTGGACAAGATTTTCATTCCGTTTTTCTCCACCAAAAAGAACGGCAGCGGGATCGGACTCAGTCTGTGCAAGCAGATTATGCTGCTACACAAAGGCAACATACAGGTTCACAGCAAGACAGGAGAAGGAACCGTTTTTGAGCTGGAGTTTTAAAAGAAATCTTCAATAGAAATTCCTGATTGGATTGGCTCTATTTTGAAATTGTCGAGGGCATAAAAAAGCCCGGCTGCAGGACACATTTCATATGCAAAGCAGCCGGGCTTTTTTGAATTTGATTGAAGCGATTTAGTTCACCACCATCCGCATTTTCTTCGAACCGACCTGAATCCAGTAGATTCCGGTAATCAGGTTGTGGCGGTATTCTCCTTTTCCATTCCGGATCACAATTGTACCCGACTGAATCTCTCTTCCCATCACATCACGGACAACCAGTTCATGGTTTCCTTCTGCAAGTCCGGATACCTGAAATGAACCAGCATTGGGGTTGGGATATAGTTGCATGGCTTTTTCGGAAGAAACCGTTGGTGATACATCTGTCAGAAGTTCGCCATCACCCAATCCGGCAATGAAGATCTTGCTGTTGTTGCTCCATGCGATCAGAACATTCCCGTTGTTTCCGTTTTGCATGCTGTAATCGGCATAGAACGGGGCATTGGTATTTCCCTGAACAACCATCAGTCCGTTACCAGGCCACAGAAGAGTGCTATCGGGCTTTACCCTTTGTGCCATAAATCCGGTGGTGTTATGAAGTGAAGTTATGATGATATCTCCGTTTGATTGAGCCAGTAATTTAGGATACGGAATGTAGGAGTTAAGACGGAAAATGATCCGGCCATTCGGGTTCCAAAGTCGATCACCGGTGGCAATGTTTAGTTTTTGCGAGTAAATATCTGCATTGGCTGCGGGCGGACGATTATCTGACCAGGTGGCATAAATGGATCCCTGATTGATGATCAGATCCGGATTGTTCTGGCCTGACGTATGGTTGCAGATGGGTTTGTGGTTGGGTGTCCAGACAAAGTTACCAGTACTGTCGACCCGGGTTGCCATATAATCGGCGTTCCCTGCTGTAATGTACCCCATAATGAATCCACCTGCACCATCCGGAACAACGTTGAACGCATATCCAAGGCCTGGTGTTCCGGACGTGATGGATTTTGGGCCCCAATGAAGAGAAAGGTCTTTACCAAATTTCCAGGCATTTACTCCGGTTCCCGCCCCATTTCCATTTCGTTGAATAAGGATCAATGTGCCATCGCCATTGGTCACTGCTGTACTGGGTCCATAATTCTGATTGTATCCTGTAAATGTTTTACCAAAAGGCAGTTGTACTTTCCCCAGGGCTGACACGGAATTCAGAAATTTGACCGTTGATCCTCCCATCCATGTTACGTGATAAAGGACCAGAAGGCTGTCTGCAACCGGCAACAAACGGATGGATTCTGTGTACAAAACATTGAATGATGCATTATTTAGTTTGGTGATTGTTTTCGTAGTCGGCCATATAGGATTCAAGGTGGTTTTGTTGAATTTCTGAATCACGATACTGTCCATTCTTGTTTGTGTTGTCAGGGTCCATGCCACCCAGAAATTACCTGATGGATCCTGTGCAACGGATATATCAGATGTTTTAAAGATTGGATCAAACACCACCATTTTGCCAGAATCGGGAAGCAATTGGTTTCCGGCGGCATCGAAATGTTGGGCAGCTAATCCAATATCTGTTACTGATCCGCCATTTCTCTGATCATTCCAGAAAACATAAGTTCCGCCAGACCCATCGGCAAACGTCCAGCAGCCGGTTTGCGTAGAGTTTTTTGAACAAACCCGGACCGGGGCACCCGGATTTCCGGACCATTGAGCAAATGCCGATTGACAGAGACCAGCGATGAGAATAAATAAGGTCGTTAATGCTTTCATTTCAATAGGTGTTTGTGTTGAACGAGGAACTGCAAATCTAGACTTTCCTCCAGGTTCAGAAAACCTGTGATTGGTCAGATTATCAGCCCGAACGTCATTCAAACCTTTTGGGTTTCACAATCACCTTTTCAAAATCGATTTGGAGTTGGTTATCGACTCAACAGAAACCTGAAAAAACGACTGAAAATATTCTTATTCCGATTTTTTGAATCCCGTTCGAACCGTGGGGTTCCCTCTTTTGGCTTCACTATTTTCGTGATGTGAAACAAGCCTCGGGAAGGGGGACTTAGTTGGTCAGAAGTTAAAATGCATACTGCTGCTCCTAAAGTGAAATAATGTTCCTCTCTTTGTTTCAGAAATGGATTGAATTCTACTTCACTACTTGTACCCAACTCTGAAATCCACAGAGTCGAAAGATTGACCGAATACCCTACTGAAGCTGCTTGAACAATGATTTTGGGACCATATTTTTGAAGAGCAACTGGTATAAAAAGGCGGTAGAAACCATTGACGTCAGCAACAGCTCTTAAGGTTTGATCCACCCGAATCGAAGCAAAAGGAACAGGCTCGCAGGTCTCATCGTTGCGAACTACTCCATACACCCAGAATCCTTCCTCCTTACGGACGGTGTCTTTCTCCGGATTGGCTTTGGTCACAGATGGAATCACAAAAGCATAGAAGGGTTTCTTTGAAACCGGAGCTTTCAGTTGTGCCTTCGATTCCAACTGAAACCACATCAGAATAATTCCAAACCATTTCCAGGCGTACATCGATTTTCGTTTCAATGAAGGAGTTACAGATGCTTGAGGCTGTAGCCATGAAGTGGGAAACCGTCCGCAAATTCGCTGTCCGTTTGCCAGGGCTGCTTCGACTTCTGAAAGAGCTTCCTCTTTCTTCATACCGGAAAAATCACGGACTGAATGTGCACACCGGGAACAATAGCGTCCTTTCTCAACGGGCATCATTTGTGCCCAGTTTTCGGTGCATGGTTGGGGAATGGAAATTGTCATAGGAAAAGGGATTTACCTGTAGACAACCTTCCCATCAATTTGGTGGGAATCCTGAATAAATTTTTTTGACCCGGAACTTCCGGCAGCTTGAAGTGTGCCTCAAATACAGTTCAGCCCCTATTTACCATGAAATCCACCATCAAAGGCAATTCCAACTTCCAGTCGGATTGCTTTGTGTAAACTGTGGTTCACAACCGGTTGAACCTTCTGGTCCGGACGGGTATTGCCGTAAAGCCAGTCCATACGGGCGGTACCCAGAGCGTAAAATCCAATGTTTCCGTAATGAACCACCACCAGACATTCGGGATACAAACTGAGACTTTTCAACTTTTGAGGACTTCCATCTAAAGAAACTCCCATGCGGCTATATGCCCACTTCCATTG
>DAIOVD010000047.1:0-9726 GCA_036759185.1 Catalimonadaceae bacterium
ACCAACACCGTTAATGTGATCCAGGGTAAAATTTTTGTCAATGTTGACAATAACTGCGAGCAAAGTTTATCAGAACAGGTCCAACAATACAAAATTGTGAAAGCAGAGCCAGGGCCATACTGGGGTAATACCTTTTCAACCGGTCATTACGAAATAAAGGTGGATACCGGTGCATACCAGGTACAGCAAGTAAAAAGTTCATTGGAGCAACTTCTGGAAACCCAGTTCTGCCCGCCAAACTCCGGTTCTCACAATGCTCAGTTTTCCCAACTCGGCGATACTGTTTCCAACCTGGATTTCAGCAATACAGTTCAAAGTTGCCCCATTCTCAAAATTGAAGTTTCATCCAACCGAAGAAGAAGGTGTTTCCGTAACAACACCTATATAACAGTGTCGAATTCCGGCACAAGTCCTTCATACAATGTGAAAGCTTATCTGAAACTACCGGAACTGGTGAATCTGATTTCTGCTTCTGAATCGTTCACCTTTCTCACTCCGGATAGTGTGTACGTATTCTCAATCGATTCTGTAATGCCAAACCAGATCAAAACCATTCACATAGTGGATTCTGTTTCGTGTGTGCCTGGAGTGATTGGAATCGAACAATGCACCAAAGTTTGGGCCACGCCTAAAAATACATGCATTCTTTCCAATGCAAGCTGGGATGGTGTCGATCTGCAGGCAACAGGACAGTGCTCTAACTTCATTCCGTATTTTAAAATTAAGAATATTGGTAACAGCATGACATCCAGTCGGAATTATCTGGTTTTTGCCGACAGCCTACTGGTTGAAACAAATTCATTCACATTAAATGCCGGAGACAGCCTGATGCTGGCAATTGCGGGAGCAAATCCGAATGCGTTGGTACGCATAGAAGTGCCACAATCCAATAACCACCCGTTTTCAAGTTTTGCCTCTGCAATAGCACCTTGTTCATTGGTGCCACGGCCATCCGGATTCTTTGCTGAAAGTGATGAAGATCCTATTGAGGCGAGCCACTGCCTTCCGATTCGGGACAGCTACGATCCAAATGACAAACTGGTTTATCCAAAAGGCAGCACGGCAAATGGTAACGTTTCTCCCGGTAAGTATTTTCAGTACACCATTCGATTTCAGAATACCGGAAATGACACCGCCTACAATGTAGTGATTGTTGACTCTTTGGATGCAAATCTTGACCCCGCCAGTTTTGAATTGATTTCCTCCAGCCATCCTTACACATTTTCTATTTCAGGTAAAGGAAATCCTGTTTTAAAATGGAAACTAAGCAACATCATGCTGCCTGACAGCCATGTGAATGCAGCCGCCTCAAATGGTTTTGTTTCCTTCCGAATCCGGCCAATTGCAACAGCTGCACTTGGAACCAGAATTGAAAACGATGCAGATATTTATTTCGATTTCAATGATCCGGTTCGGACAAACACCACGGTGAACACTCTGTTCATTCCAACTGTGACGCCAAACGTAATTGATTCGGTTCAGGTGGTGACACAAACGAAAAAACAGCTTCCATCCAATTCGCTCATTCAGATCTATCCGAATCCGACAAAAAGTAAAGTTTCCATAAAGTCCCCATTTACTGAAATCGAGTTCCGCCTGCTTACCATTACAGGTAATGAGGTGATTTCGAAAAGAAAAGCAGGAAATGACATTGATATTCAATTCCTTCCGAAAGGTGTTTACCAGATTGAGTTTACTACTCCGGCTGGCAAATCGGTAAAAAAGCTGATTCTGGAATAGAACGAAAATGGGTCGCATGGGCCCAAAATTTTTACCTTGCATTCCAATTACAGAATGCAAGGTTTTTTTATGCCTATTCGAACCCTGGCTATGGTTATTTTTCTTTTGGTGATGACCGGACTGGTTTCCTGCTCGAACGAAATCAGCTCTGTTTCACCTGTACCAGACGTAAATGTCAGGGAAGAAGTGAGCCTAAATTCGATTGCGGCGCAACCATTAAAGGTCCGTGACGGGAATTTCATTTTGATTACAGGGGGAATCAATGGAATTATCGTGTACCGAAAAACAGCAGATATTTACCTTGCCTTTGAAAGGAAGAGTCCATATAAAATGGAAGATGCCTGTGGTGTGATTACAGTGCCATCCTCGCAGTTTTACATGGAAGACACCTGCCATAAATGCACCTTTAACTGGGAAGGAAGACCCACAGGAGGCCCATGCCAAAGTGTACTGAAACAATATACTGTTCAATACACCAACGCCTATACGTTACTGATTACAAATCCATGAGTACAAGACAAGATTATTTAAGCGGAGAAGACACAAATTTTAGTCCGGTTGAGAAAGACATCGAACGGGCACTCCGCCCTTTAAGTTTTGAGGATTTTGCAGGACAGTCGCCCATAATCGCCAACTTACGGATTTTTGTAGGAGCCGCCAAAATGCGTGGTGAAGCACTGGATCACGTCCTTTTACATGGCCCTCCCGGACTCGGAAAAACAACACTGAGCCATATAATATCCAACGAGTTACGATCTCAGATCAAGATCACTTCAGGTCCGGTTCTGGAAAAGCCTTCGGATCTGGCTGGATTGCTTACCAATCTTCAGAACAATGATGTGTTGTTCATCGATGAGATTCACCGTTTGAATCCGGTGGTGGAAGAATATCTCTACTCGGCAATGGAGGATTACACGATTGACATCATGCTCGATTCCGGTCCCAATGCCAGGTCGGTACAGATTTCGCTCAATCCTTTTACGCTGATCGGGGCTACCACACGCTCCGGTCTGCTCACATCACCTTTGAGAGCCCGGTTTGGAATTAATTGCCGGCTTGAATATTATGATGCCAAACTTCTTACGACCATAGTGTTGAGATCAGCTCATTTGCTTAAAACTCCCATTGAAGAAACAGGAGCCTATGAGATTGCCCGAAGAAGCCGGGGAACCCCAAGGATCGCCAACAACCTGTTACGTAGAACCCGTGATTTCGCTCAGATCAAAGGCGATGGAACCATTACTCTCGATATTGCAAAATTTGCTCTGAATGCTTTGAATGTCGACCACAATGGACTCGACGAAATGGACAACCGTATTCTCAGCACCATCATTCAGAAATTTAAGGGGGGACCAGTGGGATTATCCACCATTGCCACTGCAGCTGGCGAAGAAGCGGAAACCATTGAAGAAGTGTATGAACCGTTTCTTATTCAGGAAGGTTACCTTATGCGAACAAGCAGGGGTAGAGAGGCTACTCCGCTTGCTTACAAACACTTGGGAATTCTGGAACCCGGAAAGCAGCAAGGTCTTTTTGACTAAATTGCCCTTCTCTCCTATTTCATTTCCACTTCAAGAAGGCCCTTATCTTTTTGCTTCCAGTGTAACTCAGACAAACTACTACCTGGAACTGAAATCCGGATAATGCCAGGCGAAACTAACTTCCATTTCCCAGGTTTTTCCTGACGACCATCCACTGGTGATGGCTGAATGAGGATAAATGTACCGTCCTTTAATAAGGTAAATCCACTTCTTCCCCGGGCTGGTGGAAAGTCATAACTATCCGGGCGATATAAAAGCCACGTGGTATTTGGATCTTTGTCCTCTTCCTGACTTCGCATCCAGGTTCCAAATGGAAATTTCATCTTTTTTGTTTTGGACGATTTGTGCATCGGATCCGAAACTAATGCTCCGCAAACAAAGAGGAAGGAAACAGAAAGAAATAGGATTGTTTTCATTTATTTGAGAATCTCCAGACAATTCCGCAAACAATATACATCAATATAAACAAAAAAGGTCCGGAAGAAATCCGAACCTCATTCACAATTCAATTACAATACTTAGTAATCTACCAATTCACTTGGAAGCTGAACCAAGGCTAATGCCAGTTGCTCATCATTTGGCGGCACTCCATGCCATTTATGGCTGTGCATCATAAAATCGACCCCATTTCCCATTTCGGTTTTCATGAGGATCATGACCGGTTTTCCGTTGCCCAATTTTGATTTGGCATCTTTTAAAGTTGAAAGGACAGCCTCAAGATCGTTGCCATCCGGTAGATCCAGTACAATCCAACCGAATGCTTCGTATTTGGCTTTCAGACTTAATAAACTCAGAATCTGATCGACAGGTCCGTCAATCTGCTGTCCGTTGTAGTCAATGGTCGCAATCAGATTGTCAATTTTATTATGAGGCGCATACATGGCGGCTTCCCAGATCTGGCCTTCCTGTTGTTCACCATCTCCCATCAAAACATAAACTGTCGACGTATCGCCATTAAGCTTTTTGGTGATGGCGGCACCGATTGCCACTGAAAGACCCTGACCAAGCGACCCGGATGCAATGCGGATGCCAGGTAGGTGCTCCTCTGTTGCAGGATGGCCCTGAAGCCGGGAATTTAGCTTACGGAATGAACCCAATTCTTTGGTATCAAAATACCCAAAGCGGGCCAGCGTACTGTACCATAGTGGAGAGATGTGTCCATTGCTCAAAAAGAAGAGATCCTCTTTTTTGCCATCCATCTGAAAATCCGGATTGTGCGTCATCACTTGTCCATATAAGGCAAGAAAAAATTCAACACAACCCAAAGACGCACCCGGGTGGCCAGACTGACAGGCATGCACCATACGAAGAATATCACGGCGAATCTGAGGAGCGTATTTGGAAAGTTCCGGGGTAGACATGTTTTGAAAACGGATATGGTTTCAGTGTTGCAAAGCAAATGAAATTAGGCTTACAACAGGGAATTGGTTTTCAAAAACTAATTGGATCCTTGGAAAAAATACCGATTCCAGCATGCATCCATTCTGAAATCCAGGCAGATCAATTCGTAAGGTTGAACTCAAACATTTTGCGGTAACCAGCCAGGGTAAGCCCGGTATGCCGTTTGAAAATTCCTCTGAAATGCTCCGGATCATCATACCCACTACGGAAGGTAATTTCTTTAATGTTTTCTTTTCCTTCTTCCAGAAGTTGCTTGGCCTTCTCTACTTTCACCCTGTGAACATAATCCGACAATGTGTTCCCTGTTGCGGCTTTGAACCGACGAATCAGGTTACGTTCGCCGATTCCAAACTTTTGTGCCAGAACCGAAACGACCAGCTTTTCTTCCGGATTTTTCTCCAGCCATTCCTGCACTTTCCGTATTTCCTCATCTTTATGCACTTTCTGAAGAGAAAAGATTGAATACGATTGCTGTGAAGATTTGCCTTTATCTACCAGAAACATTTTAGCACAATAGTTCCCAAGTTCACGCCCAAAATACTTTTCGGTCAGGTAGATACAAAGATTCATAAACGAAAGTGTGGCTCCACCTGTTATGATATTTCCGTTATCAACTATGATTTTTTCATCCAGAAGAATTACTTCAGGAAACATTTGCCGGAATGCGGCAGCAGAGAACCAGGAAGTGGTTGATTCCTTCCCATTCAGAATGCCCGTTGCCGCAAGAATAAATGAACCCGTGCATGTGCTTGCAAGGGCTGTTCCTGCCCCGTACTGGCGCTTAAGCCATTCGATAAACTGTTGATTTTCCTGAATTATAGCGGAAAGGTCGCCGACCAGAGCAGGCACAATGACAATATCAGCTATTGGAAATTCAGCTAATGTGAATTGACATATCAAAGGAAACCCGCTGGCATACACTGTTTTCTCATTTGAAAGTGACATCAGTGCCACATCAAAAATCTCCAAATCCGGATTCTCGGGGTGAAGATGACAGTAAAAAGACCGGGCATGCCGGAGCATATCCATCACTCCTACGACAGAGGCAGGAATGCTGCTTTCCAAAACAGGAATGATCACTTTCATACGCAAAAATATGGCGGAATCGCCTGTGTGAATTGGCAATTATGCCATGGCGAAAGGAAACAAAATGTATCCACATTTGCATCATTCATTCATAAAACATTCAGAACATGACAGCAAATGAAAACGCAATTAACTGGTTTGAAATACCCGTTACGGAAATGGCCAGAGCAAAAAAATTCTATTCCGAAGTTTTAGGAATAGATTTTATGGAAGCCGACATGATGGGAATGCATATGGCTTTTTTCCCAAGCGAAAACGGGAACGGCAAAGTATCAGGGGCACTGGTAGCCAGTCCTTACCACACGCCTTCACAAAACGGAGTGAAAGTTTATATCAACTGCAATCCTGATCTTGCAGGTGCTCTTAGTCGGGTCGAAAAGGCAGGAGGAAAAGTGACTCTTCCCAAAACAGCCATTCCGGATTCAGGTTTTATGGCATTTTTTGAAGACACCGAAGGCAATCTGACAGGCCTCCATTCGATGCAATAATAAGTCATTCACTGATTCTTTGTAAAAACCTCTGCCCACCAGCAGAGGTTTTTTTAATATAAGAAGATTGTATCATGATACGATTCCGTCCTTTGGTACGTTATTTCACCTTTCCCGCCAACCGGAAAGAAAATCCAATCCGGAAATTCTTTAAGTTTGAGCGTAACTACCTATATGATACCACCATTTCGCAAGAGTATTCTCTTTTCATTTTGTCTGATTTGCTGGATGTGCTTTGTTTTGAAGATTCAGGGGCAAACTTCAAAACCGGACAAAATTACCATCAGTGGTTATGTAAAGGAAGAAGGCAGCAATGAACCTCTGGTGGGTGCAACCGTGTACATTCCAAGACTCAAAACAGGGACTGTGACCAATGGATTTGGGTATTATGCGCTCACAGTTCCATCCGATTCAGTGACCATCTGGTTTAGTTATGTTGGCTATCAGATACAGAAAATCCGTCTTGATAATCCTCAGAGTCAAGTACTTTCCATTTCTCTTTCAGAAGGAAAAACATTGAATGAAGTTACGATTATCGGCAACCGGGACACAATGCCTCAAACCGTAGAAAACGTTCAGATGAGTCAGCTTTCCATCCGGCCGGCCGATGTAAAAGCCATTCCGGCTCTTCTGGGAGAGAAAGATGTGATCAAAGTCCTGCAACTGATGCCGGGTGTTCAGAAAGGATCCGAAGGCTCTGCCGGATTGTATGTACGGGGTGGAGGGCCTGATCAGAATCTGATTCTCCTGGATGATGCACCTGTTTACAATGCCTTCCACTTGTTTGGTTTCTTTTCCCTTTTCAACGGCGATGCATTGAAAACCATTGAACTCACCAAAGGTGGGTTTCCCGCAAGGTTTGGTGGGCGTCTTTCGAGTGTCCTGGAAATGCGGATGAAAGAAGGAAATCAGCAGAAAATAAAAGGAGAAGGAGGTGTGGGTCTTCTTTCCTCAAGATTCACCATCGAAGGACCCATCTTCAAAAACAAAACGTCGTTTCTTTTCTCTGGCAGGCGATCTTACCTTGACATACTGGCGGCCCCTTTTCAGAATTCAGACAGCAAATCAAAATTCTACTTCATGGACTTTAACATGAAGGTTAACCATACGTTCAGCGACAAAGATAAACTCTATCTGAGTGGTTACTTTGGCCGTGACCTCTTTGGATTTGTTGAAAGGGCATCTGTTTTCGGAGAGAAAGAAGAAGCTGGCCTCTATTGGGGGAATGCAACTGCAACTCTCAGATGGAACCATGTGTTCAACCCAAGGCTTTTTTCCAACATCTCCCTCATTTACAGCCGTTACCGTTTCAATATTTACAACAATTCAACCCGAAGTGGTTCCGAATTTTCGCTAAAATACTATTCCGGAATCGAGGACTTTGGTGCCAAGGCAGATCTTGACTATTATTATTCTACGGTACATCAAATCAAATTCGGAGGGCAGGCAGTATGGCATACCTTCACTCCATCGGCAATCGTAATCAAAGATGCCAGTCAGAATGAAGACCGAAACGAAGTGAAACAATATGGAAGCCTTGAGTCTGCATTGTATGTCGAAGATTTGATCAGAGTGACAGACCGGTTGGCGTTCAATCCGGGACTCCGTCAGTCATACTTTTATTCGGACGGAGTTTCACGCATCAAACTCGAACCACGGCTTTCTGCCCGATATAAAATCAGGTCGGACCTGGCAGTAAAAGCTTCAGCCGCCGATATGAATCAGTTTATTCATCTTCTAACCAATACCGGTGTCGGATTGCCAACCGATTTATGGATACCGTCGTCACCAAAAATCAGCCCGCAACGCTCACAGCAGTTTGCCCTGGGCCTGGCAAAAGATCTGCCAAAACACAACCTGACAATTTCACTTGAAGGTTACTATAAACAGATGAAACAAGTGATCAGTTACAAGGAAGGTGCCAGCTTTCTGGAGATTGAATCGGCCAACAACACACAAAAATCCTATGCATGGGAAGACCAGATTGTACGAGGCAAAAGCTGGAGTTATGGTGTGGAAGCAATGGTTCAAAAACACGTCGGCAAACTAACCGGCTGGGTTGGCTATACCTTGAGCTGGACAAGAATGAAATTTCCTGATCTGAACTTTGGCAAGGCATTTTACGCCCGCTATGATAGACGGCACGATGCTTCGGTTGTAGTTATGTACAAACTCAAGGATGGAATTTCGTTATCAGCTACCTGGGTTTATGGAACCGGCAACGCGATCACGCTTCCGCTCGCCTCTTACTCTTTGCCAACACATTCTCCTTTGCCATCCGCCAATTCGTTTTTGAGCGCTTATGACAATGCCACGGAATACAGCGACCGTAATGCCTATCGCATGGCGGCTTATCACCGGATGGACGTAGGAATCCAATGGCATAAAAAGAAAAGCTGGGGTGAGCGAACCTGGGAATTGAGTGTGTACAATGTCTACAATCATCGGAATCCATATTTCTACTATATTGGAAATACGACCAATTCACAGAATCAAAGTGTGACCACATTGAAACAAATCACCCTGTTCCCATTTATCCCCAGTCTTAGCTACAACTTTAAATTCTAACTATTATGAAACTAAAGCGGATTTTAACATTTCTGTTTGTTCTGACCGGGTCCTTGTTTTCAATTTCATGTGAAAAGAATGCAACCATCCCTTTACCTAAAGTTGAAAAAAAACTGGTGCTAACTTGTTTCATCTCACCGGATGAAGATTCCCTGACTGCCCGTGTCACATGGTCGAAACCTATTTTCGGGGTGAATAACAATTTCATAGAAACTGTTACCGACGCTACAGTAGAAATAACCGGACCCGATGGAAGTGCCGGATTCTATCTGGAACCGGTTTCAGAATCGTATGTGGTTCACAAGGAATTGATTCAGATTAAACCCGGAGCCACTTACACCGTCTCGGCACACCTTCCAAACGGCATTATGGTGCGGGGAACATGCACTATTCCACTGAGGTCAGAAAATTCGTTTGAAACGGAAGTACTGGATTCCGTCCTTCAATACCAGGACGGGAATGGTAAAGATGTGTACAGTTACAATGTTAAAATGAAATTCAAGCCATCAGCTACTGGCGAAAGTTGGTACCGGCTGGGCGCTTACCAACGTCTCTTTCAGGACTACTTCCCAGATAAACCGGCACAGGAAACCTGGGAAACACTGGATTATGATCTGGATTCTAGATTTTTTGTATCCAGTGGACCTTCAGCCAATCCATATTCTGCTGTTGTTTCGACTGGGGCAGGTTTCTACAATGAACTGGATTCATCCAAAGTTTACCGTTTTATGCTGGTTCAGGGGGACAGATCCTACTACCAGTTTCATGAATCGGTTTTCAATTTTGAGGGAGACAATCCCTTTGCAGAACCGGTTCAGTTGTTTTCAAATGTAGAAGGTGGTCTGGGAGTTGTATGCTCATACCTGAAAGAAAGCCGCACGATCAGGAAGCCATAGAAACAG
>DAIOVD010000047.1:9826-25450 GCA_036759185.1 Catalimonadaceae bacterium
AGTTGTATGCTCATACCTGAAAGAAAGCCGCACGATCAGGAAGCCATAGAAACAGGTAAGGCTGCCATAGTTGGCAGCCTTACCTGTTTCTAAAAAATCAACATTTACTATTTCACCTCAATAGTCAATTCATACGTATAGTTAATTCCACCAAGTTCTTCAACATAGGTTGCGACCATTTTGCTGGATGTAAGAGATTTAATTGTATATGACTGTGTGGCACTTTTAGAGTCGGTTATTGACAAAATGGTCTCCGTCGTATTGAACGACCAGGAGCCAGTTGTTGTTTGAGGAGCTGACGCTAAACATTTTGTATCACCTTCATCGAACGTTGCTTTGCCATCGGCGGACAATTTGGTAATATTATCCTTCTCACAGGCTTTAAACTGGTTGTAAAGGTTTGACCCGTAAACAGGATATTCTGGATCGACGGTGAGAGCAGTCATTACCCAGTTCTTGTTGGTAAGCATTTCTGTTTTTGAAGGATCATCGTCTTTTTTGCATGAACTAAACAATAAAGAAGAGCCGAGACTGAGTAGAACTAATATTTTTTTCATCATTGTTTGATTAAATAAGTTCTGCAATTTGAATAATTTTCCGGTTGAATTTCCTGATTTTTATTCAGGTGCAAAGTTGAATTCCATGGTAGAAGATATGGTTGGTTATTTATCCAACAGTTCCTTCTGAAACAATTTTAAAATCCTCCTGTACTCGTCCAGCCAGCTGGAAGGTTCAACAAATCCGTGATCCTCGACCGGGTAAACTGCCAGTTCCCAATTCTCCTTTTTCAAATCTATGAATCGTTGGGATAGTCGCACAATGTCCTGGAAATGAACATTGTCATCCACCATTCCATGACACATCAGGAGCCGGTCTTTCAAACCCTCTGCATAAAATATTGGGGATGAACGCCGAAACGCCAGACTGTCTGTTTGAGGTTCATTCAGGATTTCACTTGTGTAACCATGATTGTAATGAGACCAATCCGTCACAGACCTTAAAGCGGCACCTGCTTTAAACATACCAGGTTTCTGAAACAAGGCCATGAGCGTGATGAAGCCTCCATAACTACCTCCATAGATCCCGATTCTGGACGGATCAACGCCACATTTCTGCACAAGATATTTGGCGGCATCCACCTGATCTTCAAGATCCCGACCACCCATATGCCGGTAAATCCCTGTACGCCAGTTACGTCCATAACCAGCACTGGCCCGGTAATCCACATCTATCACTGTATATCCAAGGTCGGTAAGTAGATTGTGAAACATATATTCTCTGAAATAGTGACTCCACCAGAAATGTGCATTCTGTAAATACCCTGCACCATGCACAAAAATCACTGCAGCGCCATTTTTCCTTTCAGGGGAATAGAGCCTCGCATAGACGCTTGCTCCATCTGAAGCAGGAAACTGAACCACAGAAGGTTCTCTCCATGGATAAGCAGCAAACTCAGGAGACATTGCTTTTCGCGTAATCTGCATCGGCTTTTTCCCGGGTTTATTTTCCTGAACAAACAATTCCCATGGATGATTGGATGTCGAAAATCGAAAGGCAATCCATTTCTGATCAGGCGACATTTCTACCTCATAGCCACCCTTCATTGTGGTTACTTTTTCGATTGTCCCCGGTGAACTCAATTTAATCCGGCACCAGTTAACTGCTCCTGGGTGATCGGAATTCGATAAGAAATAAAGATAATCCTTATCATTGGGTACAACCAGTTTGCGGATTTCAAAATTACCGCTTGTCAGATCCTGCTTTTTACAAGTTGTTACATCCAACATACAGATTTGAGAAAACCCGGATTTCTCCGTCAGAAAAACAACCGATTTCTCAGAAATCCACTGAACAGGAGATGTTGTCGCAGGCCCACCAATCCAGGCATCATCATGCTGCCGATCAAACTCCTTGAAACGTTTGCTCTCTGCATTAAAACCTACCAGCCATCGATCTTTGTGGTCATGTGAATCAAATACAAGGAGGGCCTCACCTGATGATCTGTTCCACGTCAATTGTTGCAATTCAATAGGACGAATTTTGTCTCTGGGATGAAATCTGTCGACAGGATATTGTTTAAAGTAATCCGGAACATCCCTGATCCCTGTCAGAAACCCGGAATTGAATTCAATGAGAGAATCCTTCTGGAAATCGTAAACAAAAAAAGAGTTTTTATCCGGAAGATGACCTACGTTTTCGCGGGAAGTGTGGAATTCAGTATTTCCTGACTCATTGACGAAAAACGGGATTTGTGTGCGTGAAATTTTACCTGGCTTTTCCACCAGCTGATAGGTTAAAAACCGTCCGTTATGGCTTAGTCTTATATCCAGAACCTGCTTTCCTTTTGTATCGAAAATACGGACGGAATCTGGATTCCGATATCGGGTTTCCTTCTGAAAATTTTTCCTCTTTCGGGATTGCAACACAGGGAACAAAGAGAGTTCCTGGTTTTGGAGAAGTGAATCCTGATGATTACGAGCATTTGATCCGGAAGATTTTTCACCTGGACCTTTGAAATGACATACCTGCTGAAACGATCCATCCTGAAGAGACCATGTAAACAAATCACCGGACTTAATGAACGAAATTCGCTGATCTGAAAAACAGAATGAAGGAAAAGACTCTGCTTCCAGTGTTCTGGTTATCCGGATCAACTTTTTAGAAATTATATCCTTAAGGAACAAATCCCCACGGCAGGTGAAGACTATTTTAGTTCTTTCCATATTCCATATTCCACTTCTGACAGCTGTCTGCAATTCCTCATCTCCCTTAAATATTGTAATGGTGGAATTATTCAGGTTGAATTCATATAAAGAATCATTCTCAGCCTGATTGGGATTCCATTGAAAAAACAAGGAATTGCCATCCGGTGACCAGAGCGGGGCCGAAGGTTGAGAACCCATCCACTTTGGATCCTGCATAATGAGATCCAGACTTAAAACAGGCTTTGTCTGGGAAAAAGACAAGCTGCCTGTTCCAAGCCAAACACTTAGTATGACAATAAACGGATAACTACTTCGCATTGATAATCAATTGGTAAACTAATCCTATGACAAATAAATAACCGGAAATCTGGATACCGGCAAAAAAAAACTCCGACCCGGTTACCCGGATCGGAGTCAAAATCAAATTGATGATGCAGATTATTCTACAACAAGTTTGGTTGTGAATTTATGCTTAGCACCTACACAAGAGATGTTATATACACCTGATGAAAGGTTTGCTTTGATTGCATGCTCAGCATTGCGATCAGCAGAAATCATTTGCTCACTTGAGTAAACAACTTTTCCAAGCATGTCTACCACTGTTACTACAACTTTCTCCTCATCAAATCCAATCATAGAAGCAACAACTTTGCTGCCATTGCTTGGGTTTGGATAAACAGAGAAGATAGCTTCTCCATTAACAGAAGGATTAACAGTAGTCAGAACAACCGGAGAGAACACCAATTGGAAACGATCGTTTGAATTCAGGTTGTTTGTAGAAGATACATTGAACCCAACTTCATGCATAGCTGCGATGTCATAAAGTCCATTCAGAACATTGTCTTTCAGATAAACATGTGTGTTAGCAGGGAACTCACTGATATCAGGGAAGCTCAATCTGAAAGTACCAGTCTGACCAGCGTAGAAAGTGCGAAGATCAACCACCCGGGTAGCTCCATCCAATGAAGGAAGAGTTGATTGGATCAGATCTTCGTTTCCAGCTTTGAAACCAACAGATGCATTAGCACCTCTCATCAAAGCAGCATCTATGTGCATATCGAATCCTTCAGAAGCACCAGACATAAACTGCACGTTTGCATCAAAAGAGTAGTCCATAGCAGGAACAATTCTCGAAATGCGCACTTTCAGTTTGCTGTCAACTGCTGCTGTACGAACAAACTGAGCTGATGTTGCTGACTTAACAGCTTCAGTTGCTACCAGGGAAGCAGTATAAGTACCAGGAGTACGCAGACCTACAAAGAAGCCCTGGCCTTTGGCAATCATATTTGGATTTGTGTTGGATGAAGCATTCACACCAAGTGAAACACCTCCTAAACCAACATATACCTGATAACCAGCACCTGTACCATTCCAGGTATAGAATGCATTGTTCATAGAAGCAGGTTTTGTCCAGCCAGCAGCATCCCAGTTAATGTTAGACGGGAATGGATTTGCAACCAGATTCCAGCCTCTGTTCGACTCATTACATACAGTTGGATTGAATGTAGGAGTTGAAGGAAAACAAGGAGTGTATTCATTTCTTGTCAATGTTGGGAAAGTATAACCGGCTCCAAGACCTGTTGTAACAGTTCCAACATTTTCAATAATTCTGGAAGGATTTCCTGCAAAGAATGCTGGTTTCACATACATTCTGTAACCACGACCAACACCAATGTTGGCTGAAGTTGGAATTCTCCAACCATCTTTCTGAACTGTATCTTGTTTATCATTATGAAGTGACTCAACATACTGGAAGATATTGGATCTTTCTGGCTCTGCAACAGCGATGACACCATTTCCTAAGCCAGTAGATGCACTAATCTGCACATCATCAGTCCACTGTCCGTAGTTATTTCCAGAAACCGGAGTTCCAAGGAAATGCCAGCCTGAACCTGCATTAGGGATATACCGTTGAATGGTATAGTTACCATTCAATTGGGCACCAGCTCCTAAAGCTGCAATGCTACCTTCGGTAGTTGCATTGGAAACGATTGTCAATGCACCTGTACCGGTGTTGTTCAGTTTCGCACTTGGGTCAAGAGTAAGAACTCCATTCACTTTCACATCTGCACCATTTGATACAGTGATACCACCTAATGTCGTATTCGAGATACGAACATTGTTGAACTCAAGAGAACCACTAACTGCCTGTCCGGATGTACCAGACAGCGTTAGAGGCTGAGAACCTGTCAACACATTACTTCCTTGTGCCAATACATTTCCTCTTACGCTCAAAGCAGCAGGAGCAGTTGTTACTGTAGCACCTGTCAACAAGGTTAAGTTAGCGCAGTTACCTGCAGTTACCATAACCGGCGAAGGAGTAATATTTGGAATCAACACATTGGTACCAACTCCTGGTACTGTTCCGGAACACCAGTTTCCTGCTACGTTCCAGTCATTACTTGTAGCACCTGACCAACCACCTGGTGTAGATACAGAAATTGAAATGTTACCTGGGGTCGGATCGGAAACTGAATACGCAAATACACGAACCAGATAAGTAGCACCTGGTACTGTAGTTAAATTGATTGTCTCAGTTGCATTAGCACCAACTGCATCAGCACAAGCAATAGTTGGGCCTCCGCAATATGGATGAACTTCCATTACAACATCAAGTGTTGAACTGATTGCAGTGATGGAATGCAAACCGGCAACAGCCGTAAACTTGTACCAAAGATCTTTGGCATAGTTACTTTGATCACCATTACAAACAGTTGCTGGAAGCGACTGAGTTGCACTCAATGTAGAACCGTTTGTTCCAGGAGCACAAGGAACCAAAGTTGAAGCAAGACTACAGTTGTCGTTTGGCTGTGGTGCAGGAGGTGTTGCAGTGAATGTAGCAGTAATTAAATAATCACCTCTCTGAACACTGCATCCAACATCTTCAAACTGATTAGGCAAAACATAAACCCAATAAGTACCAGCTGGTTTGATTGCCGGATTTGAAATAGAAAGGTTACCACCACAATAGAAATTGGTTGAGGTAGTAGTAATAACAGGACCGGCAGATCCGGCAGCATCATCCATCATACGAACGATAACAGGGAATTCAGAGTTCACAGTAAAAGTGATGTATCCGGCCTGAGACGTTACAATTTTGTAGTAGTCAAAATCACGGAATCCGCAATCTGCATAACCTGTTCCATGAATCGTCTGACCATCAGCAATTGCTTGAAATGCTGGTGAACTGTTTGTAAAGGTTCCACAAGCTTCAGTTTCAGCAGTAGCTGTTCCTGGAATAGTGAGACATGAAGCAACAGCTGGACCATTCGTCACACAAATGTCATAATCATCAGTCAATGGAGAACCAGAGAAGGCATCATAAATTCTAATGTAATATGTTAAACCAGGAGTTAAAGGAGTCGGTGAACTCAGTTTCACTGGCAGACCACCTCCTGTAGAGTTAAATGAGCAACAAATTCCTGTCGTTCCGCAAGCGGTGAACAATTCAACAACCGGATAAAAACCTGCAGTTGGAGTAATGGTAATTTGTGGATCAGAAGTAAGTGCAACAAACTTATACCAAAGGTCATCTTCATTGGCTGCACAAGATCCTGGTTCAGGAGAAGTTGTAGCACCTGCTGCATATGAGTAGGTCGTGTAGCTACATGTAACTCCCTGAGTCAATGTAACCGCACCAGCACCGCAATTGTCGTTGGCAGGTGGAGCAGGATTTGGCTGAATATCAAATGAATACTGTCCAATGCAGGATGGTGGAGCAAACTGATCAATGATCATATAATAATCCACACCAGATGTCAAAGTAACATTTGAAAGGTTCTTATTGGCAAGGCTGGTTCCAACACTTGCTACACATGAACCGCCTCTTCCTAAGAACGGGCAGTTTGCATAAATCTTGATTCCAACCCATGAAGAGTTTGAATTCAGAACAACCTGATACAAGCCAGTTGAAGAAACCTGAAACTGGAATACTTCATCTTCACCTGTCAGATAGTTGTTACTACCGCAAGCCACATTCACCAATGAACCGGTGATGTCATCAACCTGACCGCAAGTGGTGCGAAGCCCTGATGAAAAAGATCCAGTAACAGTTCCAATATTTGTATAACCTGTTCCAAGACCTGATGGACAATCAGGGGCCTCCTGAATACAAACGGTAAAATTACCAGCGGTAGGGCTGGTATTTGCTGAAGACCAGAATCGAATATAGTAATCTGTTGAAGGTGTCAAACCTGTAATCGCACGGGTACCTGGTGTGGTATAACAAGTTCCGGCAACTGGAAGCAATGTTCCTGTTCCACAAGTTCCGGAATAAACCTGAGCCCCAACACTGGTCGCATCAACAAGTGTATAGCGGAATTGTACAGCTGTATTCAATCCAGTATTAAACTTAACCCACACATCATTCGCTGTACCGACTGGAAAGCAACCTGGGTTCGTCAAAGTAAAGTCAGAAGTTGGAGTTGAATTCTCTGTGGTATAATTAACATCAGCACCCGGGCATGAACCAAATGGCTGAAGTGTATAGGTAGCTGCATTCATACAAAGATTGTTTGCAGGAACAACAGGACATGCATTGTCTTCGTATATACAAAGGTCAATGGTAGGGCCTGATCCGTAAAACTGCATTTGCATCAACCGGACATAGTATGTTTGTCCACCCACGTAGTCAAACTGGCAAAGTTCACCCACCGGACGATAATCAACACCTGAAAAGTCATCCCAGCATCCGATAACAGCACCACCACAGGAAGAATACACCTGCATTGCCCAGTCTGGATTAGAGGCACCATCCTGAGTTGTTTCGATAATCAGTTTCTTTCCATTGGATGGAGCTACAAATGAATACCAGATGTCAGTTAGCACACTTGATCCTGAACAAGCAATCGAACCAGAACCATCAGAAGAGAGACCAGCAGTTACAGTAGTTGGAGTACAGGCACCTGCATTTGGAGCAACAGCTCCGTATGGAATAGCAAGAGAGCAAAGTTCACCAGGTCCTGGAATGGTACGCTGGAATGTAATCCAACGGGATCCGCTGCAATTACTCTGAACACGGAATTCATAAACATTTGAAGCGGAAAGGCCAGTAACAGCAAGTGAGGTACCAACCATGGTAGTACCTCCTGGAGCAGGAGCAAATGATCCTGCTGTAGTTACATTTCTGTATTCCACATTGTATGACGTAGCACCGGCAGCTGCACCCCATGATAAGTTGACAGTAGTACCGGAAACAACACCCTGAGGAATAACAGGAAGATTACAAATAGCACCACCTGGAGTGAATGTGTATGTACGACCAGATGTAGGAACACTACCCAAACGCCACTGAACCCTCTCATTGGTAAAAGGATTAACAAGATTAGTCGGAGAAACCACTGGATTATCCATTGTGGTTCCAAGAAGCGTATTTCCTACTTTTTTGTAGTCGGCAGTAGCCAGACCTGAAAGACCAACAGTTCCTGTAAGGGTCGAAGCAGAAGCCGTAGTAAATGAACCATAAACCATCTCAATAACATTGGATGTTTCGTACAGCTTAATCTGGAAACTCACATTGTCACCAACAACCAGTGACCTGGAAACACCAGCCCACTCAACTGTCAGAACACGGTTTGGTGATGAACCGGTCACAATGTATTTCATTGTAGATCCCGTCTGCATCATCAGGTTTTGCCCCAAAGCAACCACCATATTGTCAGACAACCCTCCGGCAAACTGGATTGGAATGCTGGATGGAGACTGAATGGAAGCCCAATCCTGTGTGGAAGCTCCTAAGGAAATATAACCTTCCGTAGAAATACCAAACCGGTCGCAGGTAAATCCTCCAAGGTTAAAATTAAACCCAATCGGAAAACCTGGTCCATTACCCGCATTATATGAGTTTCCCCATAATGTAGTATTGGTGGTTTCAAAAATCGGTGTAATGGCATCTCCACTGAAGAAAGCATGCCCATTACCAATATTACCCACGTTGGTACCACCTGAAATCGCGGTATACGTACCAGCCGTTGTAGAGAAAGTATAACCAGTTACCTGACTATACCCAGAATAGGAACATAACATTCCCAGAACGAGCAGAGAAAAGTATTTCAACTTCTCTCTCAAGAGTACAACTTTTTTCATCGTTATTCTTTTGTTATAATTTTCACATTAATTTTGGATAATGCTTTCTCCAGGTCAGCTTTTTTAATGACTTTGGCGGTCTTGTTATTCACAAGTCCCAAAACCATTTTCGCGTTTGCTGTTCCGTCAACGCCTATAATACAAACTTTGGATGCAGTTGATTTAAACACCTTATTAACAGGTAGTTTTTGCTGCAATAGTTCCTGCATAGATTCTGATTCTTCGTCCTGAACAATATCCTCTACTGTTCCAGGTCTGAAATCTGCTATCACGAACTCCTGATATTCTTCAAAGGTCTTCAGCTTATTTTCACTCTTTGGGGGAGCGGTATTCACCTGCCTTTGCGCCGGGTCTTTTACATCATGCTTTTTCTTCTGCCCGTGTGCACTGATGCTGGCAAGTAGGAAAAGACAAAACACAATTGACAGACACCTGACTGTCAGACCACTAAATCCAGCTATTCTGTTTTGGTTTCTTTTACAATAAATAGGATTTATTTCCATAGGCTGATCGGTTTGTTAAGAAATTGTTAAAAAGTACGAACGGGAATAGAAAAGTAAATAAATGTAAGATTCCTGACTAAACAAAGGTTTTCACAGTGAAAATATTAAGGCATCCTGAAAACCGGCCGATCATGGACCAAAACACCCTTTCGTAAACGGCTGATTAATAGAATACTACATGAGATTACACGAATTACTTAAGATTCTGATCTATGAATTATTTCGACTAAAAGTAAAAAAAAACTGATCAATGTTGGTAATTGACCGGATTTCATACAACTAAAACAAGACCGCATTACATTTTGATGATTCTCACTTTTGGACCATCCTGCTTTGAAATATTGCCATTATCCACTTCAGGCACAAGGTAATACACCCCTGTCGGCACATTACGCAAATCAAACTGAACCTGATTGTCCTCATGACTTGTTGCTTTTATCATTATCCTCTGACCAAACATATTGACCAGAGTCATCGTCCTGAAATGATCTGTTGGGATTGTGCTTTGGACAGTTACGAAATCCTGTACCGGATTTGGGAAGACAGAAAATGCAGGTGTTGTCAGTAACGGGTCTGTTCCAATCACGATAACTGGTTGACAGATCGTATCGTTTGATGCTTCAAAATCTCCTCCCGGAAGTAACTTGAGATAAGCACAAGCTGTTATTTCACCTTCCTGAACCGGCACAAAATCTCCCAGCAAAATATCAGCTGAGGCACCAGGAGCCACCGGGTTTGGAACATAGGCAGCAAAGCTGTTTGCTCCTATTTTCGCTTTGATGAGAGACAATCCTGGAATCGGAACATTCCCATAATTTTTCAATTGTATCCGGATCGGGCTTGGAACACCAACGACCAACTCAGGACCAAAACTAACAAACTGAACCACTCCCACATCCGTGATGGATGCGACACTGTAAACCGAAATATCATCAAGAAGAAAATCAACTATACTATCTGCCCTGACTCCATCTTCTGCAAAGAATGCCAGATTCACTTCCTGATTATCAAAAGCAGACAAATCAACCTCCTGCAACGTAAATGAAGCAGAAAGAGCCGCCTGGTTGGTATCCGTATAAATCCTAACTGAAGTCCATGACTGACCACAATCGGACGTTGCTTTAATATGTACCTTATCGTCGTTGTAAAATCCGATATCAAGGTTTGTATTCGGAATCCTTCTTGCTGCCTTGAAGCGGAGTTTGGTACCGTTGCCAAGCTTAAGAACCGGAGATATCAACCATTCCTTTTTTGAATCGCCTGCCAGTTTAATTTTTGCAACCGTATTGGAACCGATCGAAAATGCATCCCAGGCTGAATTTCCTACCGCAGGTAAAGCTCCTGTTGCTTCTTTCCATTCAGCTGCTACTTCACTTATATTCTGCCCACCATAACCATTGAAATTCAAAACAGGGGTTGGTAAGCCAAATTTCCTGATCACAAACTGTGAAGCATCGTTCACTGGCACAGCATCTCCAGGTAAGCTAACCCAAACCTTGATCGTGTACGTGTTAGGAAGAGTGAAATTATAAGGTACTGTAAATGTTAATTCATTTTCCTGGCCTGTAACCAAAGTAGTCGAAATGGGTTGCAGAACAGCGACTCCATTGTTTACCGAATATCCAATGGTATAATTAGACTGATTTGCTGCTCCGTTATTTATCACTTTTACTTTAATCGACTCCGCATTTCCAAGTCCGCACGGAGACAATGGTGAAACAAGGCCAGCCATAGCCAGATCATTTGCCGGTGATGGAAGAATCAATACCTTATTAATATGTACATCCACATCTTCCGGATTATCAAATTTTCCGTCAGAACCATAAAATGCCACAATGATTTTCTGACCGGCAAACGCTGAAAGGTTGATCCGGAAGGTTCTGAAATTCTGAGTAAAGACGGAGTCCCGGTTGAAATAGCGAAGTGTTGACCAATTCGCTCCGCAATCTGTTGATATACGGACCATGACGGAATCGTCTGCACCGAGGCGGCCAAATGTTACATCATTGGCTTTGGTTATGGCCATCCGGAACATGAGACGAGTGGTGGCTTCACATTGGATTTGCGGAGAAATGAGCCATTCCTGATTTATATTAGAAAACAGATTCAGCCTTGCTGTGGGAGATCCTCCATAAAAATTGGTTTGAAGGGAATTTGATTTGGTCCAGTTACTGACAATTCCCAATGGCAATTTTTTCTTCGCTTCTCTGTAACCCGGAAAAATCTGAGAAAGATTCGAACCGTTGTAGTTTTCAAATTTCAATGTGTCCAGTCCATTGTTGTACACTGCCACCTGATGAACCAGTATGGAATCATTGTTTTTAATGTCGTCACCTACAAAAGATGACCAGACTTTGATGTTGTAAAGTCCGGGTGCACTGAAATCAAATGTCTCATTAAATGCATATTCAATGGTCTGATTGGAATCTACACTTGCTGCAATTGTTTCAGTGACAGTAGCCAGATTATTAATCTTGTATGAAATGGGAATATTGGAAATAGTCTGGCTGCCTTTGTTAATCAATTTCACTTTGATCGGAAAATTGGGACCAAACTGGCAATTAGATAAAGATGGGTTGGTGATTTCCAGCAGCTCAACATCTTTGGTTGGTCCTTCATAAATTGATACCTGATCAAAAGCAAATCCATCTCCATGAACTGTCGCACTGGATGCAAAAACAATCCTGAATTTCACAACCGGTTCTCCAGCTGCCAGTTTGACAAAATTACGAACGGTTACCCATCCATTGCTTCCGCTGGAATTAGTGCCCACTCCACCAGACCATCCTGTTTGGGGAACAACCTGCGGAATAAAGCTCAAGGCAGGAATTGTTTCGGTGTTGTACCAATTATTCGGGTCATTCAACAATCCAACATTTCTCCAGTTCGTCCCACCATTGATGGAATACTGAAGCAAAGCTCCATCCCTCTCATACTCAGTATGCCACCACACTTTCGCTTCAAAAACCGGATTAACCAGGGCTGAAAAATTATAGCATGGGCTTACGACAAAAGATCGCTCATTTGTATTATAGGTTCCGGTTCCAAGACCACCTGTTGTCCATGAATTTGAACCCTCACCTGGTGAATTTATGATGGTTTTTTCCGGAGTACCCAACGCCCAGCTTGGTAAAACACCTCCCACTTTCCAGCCACCCGGACCATTTTCAAATCTTTCAACGTATGGAAACGTATTGATAGCCAAAGAGTTTTCAACCAAAATATTCTTGGTACTGTCGTTTGAATTATTAACATCTCCAGGAATAGCAGTCCAGGCATTGAATGTATAAAACCCGACAGGTGATATAGCAGCAAGCTGGTTGAATATAAATTCCTTCACCTGATTCGGACGAAGACTATCTGTGAATGTCTCAGTCACAACTGTGCCATTGTTGAAATTATATTTTACAGGAAAATTCCGCTGGGTTTTTGAACCGAAATTCCGGACCAGAACCGTTACGGAAGATGCGCCCAGGCCACAATTGGATACCGGATTTTTGATTGAAATCACTCCAAGATCTACAGAAGGAACAGACACAATGTTTATGTCATCAACATGCAAATCATAATCTTCCTCATTGTCGGTATTTCCATCTGTCGCATAAATGGCGATTTTTATTTCCTGTCCGGCATATTGGGCAAGTGGAATAACAAAACGAGTGAGGTTATTGGTCAACCCGGTGTTGGCATTAATGGCAAACAGAACTTTCCAGGAAACTCCGCAATTGGCACTGATCATTATTTTTAAAGAATCGTCGGATCCCATGTAATCCAGATCTGTTTCCTGCCAGTCGGTAATGGCAGCTTTAAACTCGAAACCAGAGGTGGATAATGGGGTGAATGCGGGACCTACCATCCACTCTTTCAGCACATTTGAGGAAAGATTAATTTTAGCAGTGGTTTTACTCTGCGGGCCCCAGTTCGCTTCCTGTGCTGTACTGCTTCGGGTCCAGCTGGAGACAGTTCCATTGGGGAGGGTTCCTCTGCCTTCACGCCAGCCGGCATACACTTCTCCCAGATTCGTTCCCTCATATCCGGTAAAGGGTACTGTGGGAAAAGAATTTAAATACCGGGTAAATGAAAATCCTTTCAACGTATCATTCGACCGATCCTGATCTCCCACATGATCTGTCCACATGGTCAATTTAAACTCTCCAAGGGCAGTTGTCGAAATCGGAGTTGTAAACGTAATATCACGGGTGGCATTAGCCCCAATAGAAGCAGACATTGTCTGCGAAACGGGCGGCCCTCCATTGACCGAGTACTTAACCGGAATATCAGGTTGTGAAGCGGTTCCATAGTTGGCAACCTTCAGTTTTAGGGTTACATTATCTCCTAAATTACAATCAGTTAATGGAGCCACCACACTTTGCACACCCACATCTTTCGGACTTGGGCTGAAAATTTTCAGATTATCAATTGCCCAATACCATGGCCACTCACCGACAAACCGAAAGCGGACCCTCATTTCAAAATTTTTGTATGCCGTAATGTTGATTCGGGCAGACTGTGGATTTGTCCAGGTCCCTTTATTTCCAGCATTGAAACCGACCCGAACCCAATCGGTACCATCATACACCTCGATAAATCCCGTGTCTGAAGTCGTAGCATTATAGTCTCTGTAAAACTGAGAAAACTGTAAAACGAGAGAAGTAGCAGAAGATGTATTGAATGCCGGAGAGGTTATATACTCGTCCATTGTACTACCTGCTCCTGCCGGATCCCCATTGCAAAAAAGGAACTGAGAACCATTCAGTGTTCGGGGTGTGGCACCTTCCATATAGTTTGGAACCGCTTCCCAGGTCAGATCTGTTGATCCACCGTTCTGAATCTGATAAGTGGCTGGTATTCCATCGTTGAAATCTTCTTCCAGATACACCTGCTGACTAAAACCTACAAAATGTAACCCGGTAAGAAAAATGCAGAATAAAAAGCGCTTCATTAGTTTGTCCTTATTGAAAAGGTAAAGTAAATAGATTTGAGTTAATAAATTTTGAAGAAAGGCGAAAAAAGAAGGATTTGCGGCTGAAAAATGAATTTTTCCCAATCAAAATTCTACCAACTCAAAAAATCTCAAATGAAACTCCTATCTGAATCATTGGCTGGATTTGCACCAATATTCCAAAATTATCCCACATCCAACATCAATCTCACATCGGTTTTCAACTCAAAATGCGAATCAGGATTTCTGGAGCAATTCAAATCCAGATAAGTATCTGTATTTCTTCCCAGACCGAAATGTTGAAAATAACCTGAAAACTCAAAACCGATTTTCCAGAAACTACTTTAGAGAATCAATTAAGTGCTTCCATTGCTTCTGGTACGTCAATGTACAAAGGTCTGTGAAACCAAATTCATATCAATTGCTTCGGCAGTTCAGTGACCATTTGGTCTAATGAAGATGAATGTAAATTGAAGATGCATGTGGCTCCCAATTGCGATGGTTCATTCTGTGGCACCTTTTGCACCGAAGTAAAAATGCAACTGTTTTGAAGCAGTAATTTTGTGGCATTTTTTCTGCAACAAAATAAATGTCACAAAATTGTGACTAAAATACTGTTGCGCATAATCTGCCACATTGAAAACGCCACATATTCTGCAGCAAAATATTCAGCCTGAAAATAATGTCACATTATAAACCCGGATTATTCAAATGGAAAAAATTCCTTGATTCACAACAAAAAATTCCTTCGGGTTTTGAGGACGAAACAGAACCTGAATCAAAGGGTTGAGAGGTGGTTCACTTCTAAATGCATAATCCTGATTAAAGAATCAAAAGCCTGATTCAATTGTATGAAAATACAGATATACCCGGGCCGTTTGCCCGGGTATGTCTGACGCAATTCAATACGTTAAATTAATGGTTATCTATGGATTGAAACCCAGCCATTCCTGGTTTCCTGACCTGGGATCTGTAATACCCAGAAATACGTTCCTTCTTCAAGATCCTTTCCATCCCAGTTATTCAGGTATGGTTCTGATTTGTAGACTTCATCTCCCCAACGGCTCTTTACAATAAGCGAAGAACCGGCCGGAAGGTTTCGGATTTCAAACAAATCGTTGAATCCATCTCCGTTTGGTGTGAATAATGTCGGTACAAAAAACTCTGTATCCTTGATCACTTCCACGTTTTTGCTCACTTCGCAACCGATGGAGTCCTGAACCAGAATGGTATAAACTCCGGGATCCAATCCTTCGAACAAGGTATCAGGCTTGTAGCTGAAGAAGTTATTTTCATTAAACGAAACCAGATATGGAGCCACGGAACCACGGACAGTATCAAGTAAAACGCCACCCAAACTGAATCCTTCTGCCGATGGTTTGTATGCCCG
>DAIOVD010000048.1:0-8452 GCA_036759185.1 Catalimonadaceae bacterium
TGGCACTTTCACAAAGCCAAATCCAAACTCATTTTTCGAAGGTTTGGCTGGTTGAGGAACAAGCACTTCCTTCTCCGGTTCAGAAACGGCAACCAGATCGACTTCTTCGAATAAAGGCTCCGGATCTGATACCATCTCTGGTTCCAGTGCCGGTGCTTCTGGAATTTCAGCAGTTTCAGTTTCTTCAGTGGCGTCCGTAATTTCCGGTTCCGTCTGTTCATCCACTGCTTCTTCAAGGACGGTATCGTCAGAAGGAAGCCAGTCAAATTCCAACTTTACCGGACCTTCAATCACCTCTTTCAAACGGGAACGCGACAATGTACGGGCTGCTGCTTTTTGCAGGTGAGTTTCAAAATCGGCTTCTTGTTTTGCATGAGAGGCAATTGCCCGCAACACATACAACGATGCGGAGTAAGGAGCGTTCTGGATTTGCTCGTTCAATTCCTCCAGAGAGATTTCTTCCGGAAGAACTTCACCCTTCAGGATGGCACGAAATTGCTGGGCATCCATTGTCATTACCAGTTGGCTACAGATTTGTTGAAAATATCCAGAATGATCTGGTCAGATATTGTTTCAATCAGGTCCCGCTCCACCGATGCCAGTGATTTGCTCTGGTCAAAGTCTGCATAGAAAGAAAATCCCTGATCAAAATTCTGCTCCTTGTTTTTGGCATTGGTGAATTTCACCTTCACGCCAATCGTGAGTCTTGTCTGGCTGGCTCGTTCCTGTCCGGTTCCTCCAGTACTCGTTGGTGCAATCGGACTCAGCGAATACTGGGTAATGGTGCCTTCCAGATTGAGGTCTCCATCCCTGTTCACCAGGGCAAGACTTGTGTTTCGCTGGAAATATTCCCTTGTTTTTTCGGCAAAGGTCTGGGCCAGATAAGGCGGACTTGATGCACTGCGGTCTGCAAAATTGAGGACCGAAAGCGTTTTGGTATCCGGCGAAATGGATGCTCCGGTGAAGCTATACACCCCACAGGAAGTGCAGATCATCACCAGTCCAAGAAACAGCCAGCCTTTCAATCCTTTATTCTTCAATGCCAAACAGTTTGATTTTACGGTATAGTGTCCGTTCGGAGATCCCCAGATCCCGTGCAGCATTTTTCCGCCGGTTGTGGTTCTTCTTCAAGGCTTTGAGGATCATTTCCTTTTCCTGTTGCTCCAGCAGAAGGGACTCTTCTTCGGTTTCGTGTGTGATGTCCAGAACCTTGTCATACTGAATGTCATCATCGCCATCCTCATTTTCAGAAACCGTTGCTACTGTAACCGGTGGCTTTTCGGATTTCATCAGGATGTCTTCCGGATGCGGTTTGTACGGTTGAATGCTGGTGTTGGCAAAAATATTGGGCATGGCAGCAGCCGTTTCCGAAGAAATACCACCGCGTGCCACCATTTCCATCACAAACTGTTTCAGGTCATTTACATCCTTCCGCAAATCGAAGAAGATTTTATAGAGAAGATCCCGCTCGCTCATGCCAGTGTCGCCGAGTCCGGATGTATCTCCCAGCAAAGCTGGAAGCATTGAACCTGTTGGTTTTGGCAAATAGCCTTTGAGTGTTTCAGCGGAGATTTCGCGTTCCATTTCCAGGATTGAAATCTGCTCCGCGATGTTCTTGAGCTGGCGGATGTTGCCGGGAAAGCGGTAACTCATCAAAACCTCTCTCGCATCTTCGGTGAGTTTGATGGGTTTAACCCGATACTTTTCTGCAAAATCGGCAGAGAATTTCCGGAACAACAAATCGATGTCGGTTCCCCGTTCCCGCAAAGCAGGTACGGTCAGTGGAACGGTGTTGAGACGGTAATACAAATCTTCCCGGAACTTGCCCTTTTGAACGGCTTCAAGGAGATTCACATTGGTGGCAGCCACCACACGCACATCTGTTTTCTGACTTTTTGAACTTCCCACTTTAATGAACTCACCGTTTTCGAGAATCCTTAGCAGGCGTGCCTGAGTTCCTAATGGCATTTCACCAATTTCATCCAGGAAAATGGTTCCCCCGTTGGTAACCTCAAAATATCCCTTCCGTGCATCTGTAGCCCCAGTAAATGAACCTTTTTCGTGTCCGAATAATTCCGAATCGATGGTTCCTTCCGGAATGGCGCCGCAGTTGATGGCGATGAACTGTCCATGTTTCCGTGAAGAGAGGTTATGAATAATCTTTGAAAACGATTCCTTCCCGGATCCGCTTTCTCCGGTGATGAGCACCGTCAGATCGGTAGGCGCCACCTGAATGGCCACCCGAATGGCATGGTTGAGTGAAGGCGAATGACCGATGATGTCGAATCGCTGTTTTACACTTTGGATTTCATCCTGATTCACAGGCAGGTTTTATTTATTGGTTGAGAATTTTTTCGATTTCTTCCATTTTGGCTTCCGTAAAAGCGCCGGAGGTTGAATACAAAACGTTTCCGGCCGCATCAATCACGAAGAACCAGGGCGAATCGGTTTTGTCGATTTTCAGAGTGGATTTGATTTCGTCTGCTTTTCCTTTGAAAACCAAAACGTTGGATTGAAGGCTTTTGTCCATTCCTTCCTTCATTTTCTTTTCGGCTTTACCGGCAGCAGCCTGAAGAACGCCTGAAAAAACCGGAACGAAGTAGCAGTTCACGTCATAGGTATCCATCGGAATCACCGCATTCGGATCCCCTTTTTCAATGAAAGTAGAATACGCAGGCTGAAACCAGGTAGACAATTCTTTTTCCGCTTTCTGGGAAAAGGCCATTCCGAGTACCGTCATTTTTCCATTGTTGTTTTTTGGAAGGACGATGGTCTTCCCGTCCAGCGACTTGCATTCCATGGTTGGAAAAGCCGTTTGCGCCTGAGAAAGCGACAGCACAGAAAAGAAGGCTGCCGATAAAATGAGTTTTTTAATCATTGGTATTATGGTTTTGAGCTTTTGGAACAGATCCATAAACTCGGTTGTTTCTATTTGTTATTCGTGATCCGGATTGATGAATCCCGTTTCTATCCGTTCACCACTTCTCCAATAAGTGTACCACCGGTGCAGGATGTCACCAGAACGTTGACGTACTGTCCTTTTTGGTGCTGTGCCTTGTCGAAAACCACGACTGCATTCTGGTCGTTCCGCCCGAAAAGCTGGTCTGAAGAACGTTTGCTGGTGCCCTCGATCAAAACGCGGTGTACCTTTCCTATGTGGTTGAGATTTCGCGTTAATGCACTTTCTCTATGTACTTTAATGATTTCAGCCAGACGGCGTTGTTTCACATCTTCAGGCACATCGTCGGCCAGTTTTTTGGCAGCCGGCGTATTGGGCCTTTCCGAATATGCGAACATGTAGCCATAATCATAGTCCACTTCCTTCATGAGGGAGATGCTGTCCTGGTGCTCTTCTTCGGTTTCACTGCAGAATCCCACAATCATATCGGTGGAAATTCCGCAATCATATCCCAGAATTTCCCGGATGGCCTGAACCCGGCCCATGTACCACTCACGGTCATAGGTCCGGTTCATCAGCTTGAGAATACGGGAGTTGCCGCTCTGAGCCGGAAGGTGGATGTAGTTGCAGATGTTGTCATACTTTTTCATGGTATGCAGCACTTCGTCGGTAATGTCCTTGGGATGAGAAGTGGAAAACCGAACCCGCAGATCGGGATTGATAAGAGCCACTAATTCGAGCAGATTCGCAAAGTTGACGACCTTGTCATCGCTTCCTTCTGCTTTCCATTTGTAGCTGTCGACGTTCTGTCCCAGAAGGGTTACTTCCTTGTATCCTTTGGAAAACAAATCCTGAGCCTCGGCCACAATGCTCTGAGCATCACGGCTTCTTTCTCTTCCTCGTGTGTACGGCACCACGCAGAACGAACACATATTGTCGCAGCCCCGCATAATGGATACAAACGCTGTGACGCCATTGCTGTTGAGCCGAACGGGCGTTACATCGGCATACGTTTCTTCTCTGGAAAGAAATACATTAACGGCCTTGTCGCCTTCATCCACTGATCCGACCAGATTGGGAAGATCGCGGTAGGCATCCGGACCGACGACCATGTCCACCATCTTTTCTTCTTCGAGAAGTTTGGTTTTCAGTCGCTCAGCCATGCAGCCCAGAACACCGATGACAAGTTCAGGCTTTCGGTTTTTCATGCCCTTCAGATGCACCAGACGATTCCGTATTTTCTGTTCAGCGTTTTCACGTATGGCACAGGTATTCAGGAAAATCAGGTCGGCTTTTTCAGCGGAATCGGTGGTATCAAAACCATTCTCATGCATGATGCTGGCCACGATTTCGCTGTCTGAAAAATTCATCTGGCAACCATAGCTTTCAATGAAAAGCTTCCTTCCTTTTCCTGTATTGGTTTCCTGACTTGTGATCGGAGCCTGATCGGCTGCCGGTGCTTCGTGCAGGATTTCCAAATCCGTAACAATCTGTGACATAGTAGAGTATCGTAAATCAAGGGGGACAAAGATAACCAGTTGGTGACAAAGTGGCAGTTTTATTTTGATTTTCCGGAAAGGAAAGTTGGGATGAATTCAGGGATCTATGAAAATGAAATTATTGGAAACCAGGCAATCATACAATTGATCATCACACATCAAAATAAATCAGGAACCAGCCACATTTTCTACTTTGAACTCAACCCGAAAAGCCTACATTTGCGGCCTCAGAAAAACATCTGATTTTAACAAATGGCAAATTTTGATTTGATAGTAATTGGCAGTGGACCAGGAGGTTATGTTGCTGCTATCCGGGCATCTCAACTCGGGCTTAAAACCGCTGTTATCGAAAAAGAAAGTCTGGGCGGAATTTGCCTGAACTGGGGTTGCATTCCGACCAAAGCGCTTTTGAAAAGTGCACAGGTGTATGAATATATCCAGCATGCAGCTGATTATGGAATCACCATTAAGGATGCGAAAGCTGATTTTGATGCTGTCGTAAAGAGAAGTCGTGGAGTGGCGGACGGAATGAGCAAAGGTGTTCAGTTCCTGATGAAAAAGAATAAAATTGAGGTGATCATGGGAATGGGGAAACTCACCAAAGACCGCAAGGTTGAAGTGACCAAAGCCGATGGAACCAAAGAAATTCATGAAGCAAAGAGCATCATTCTGGCAACAGGTGGCCGTGCCCGTGAACTACCAAATGTAAAAATCGACGGCGAGAAAGTGATTGAATACCGCAAGGCAATGTCACTTCCGAAACAACCGAAGTCAATGGTGATCATTGGTTCCGGTGCCATCGGGGTTGAATTTGCTTATTTCTACAGCACTATGGGGACGAAGGTTACGATCGTGGAATTCATGCCACGGATTGTACCGGTAGAAGATGCCGATGTTTCCAAAGAGCTTGAAAAAATCTATAAGAAAAAAGGTCTTGATATCTACACCAACTCCAGTGTGGAAAGTGTAGACACCAAAGGAAAAACCTGCAAAGTATCCGTTAAAACTCCAACTGGAAACATCACAATCGAAGCCGATGTGGTTCTTTCTGCAGCGGGTGTGGTTACCAATCTGGAAGGAATTGGTCTGGAAGAAGCTGGTGTGAAACACGACAAAGGCAAAGTCCTGGTTGATGATTACTACCAAACCAATGTTGCCGGTGTTTATGCAATTGGCGATATTGTTAAAGGCCCTGCTCTGGCCCACGTTGCATCTGCAGAAGGAATTATTTGTGTGGAGAAAATCGCAGGCCATCATCCGCAACCTCTCAACTACGGCAACATCCCGGGATGTACCTATTGCGCTCCTGAAATTGCCTCTGTCGGCATGACCGAAGAAGCCGCAAAAGCAGCTGGTTATGAAGTGAAAGTAGGTAAATTTCCTTTCTCGGCATCTGGTAAAGCTTCGGCTGCCGGTGCGAAAGAAGGATTTGTGAAAGTGATCTACGACGCCAAATACGGCGAATGGCTGGGTGCCCACATGATCGGAGCCAACGTAACGGAAATGATTGCCGAAGTGGTGGTTGCCCGTAATCTTGAAACAACGGGACATGAAATTCTGAAATCAGTTCACCCGCATCCTACAATGTCCGAAGCCATTATGGAAGCGACAGCTGCAGCCTATGGGGAAGTAATTCACCTGTAGAATTTACTTTACTAGACAAAGCCCTGAAGGGTCTGGCCTTAAAACCGGAACTTTCAGGGTTTTTTTATTGGCTTTGGGGGAGAAGATTATTGATTTTTTAAATAATTCGATACTTTGCCGCTTCCAACTTTCTCTGCACCATGCGCCAACTATACTTCATCCTTTTATTTTTAACCGGTTTTATCTACTCAGCTTCGGCCCAAACGGGCTCCTGCCCTGGTCAGGTAAAGATCCGGGTCATTATTAAACCGGACACAAAACCACAGGAAACATCCTGGGAACTTGTCACCGCTGCTGGTGATACTCTGATAAAAGGTTTGTCCAATTCTGACAGCATTTGCGTTTCCGATACCGTTTGCGTGAAATTCACAATTCACGATTCTGGTGCCAATGGATTGTGCTGCACGAATGGAATTGGAAATTATACTGTTTACTATGGAGATTTGAAAGTGAGAAGTAACTACAAATTCAAGTCCTCAGAATCAGTGAATATGGGCTGCAAATCCTGCCAGCCTCAACCAAATCAAAAACAAGTCAAAGTATATATCAATCCCGACCGTTTTCCGGAAGAAATTTCCTGGGACCTGGTGAACGGTATCGGAGATACACTGGCAAAAGGAAAAACTTTTGGTGACACCATTTGCGTAGCATCGCAGAATTGCCTCCGTTTCACTATCCACGACTCATACGGTGATGGCATTTGCTGTAACCAGGGAATTGGCGACTATGCTGTGTATTCAAATGACAGTCTTATTTTTTCAGGAGGGGAATATACTTTTTCAGATTCCAAATCCCTGTGCGTGAAGGGATATGACTGCAGTTCTGCAGTACCGGCCAGTTTAGACACATTCACCACATACTATGATGATAACTGGTATAAGTTCATACCAGATACAAACGGAATATTCACAGTATCAACCTGTAATCTCGGTAATACCTGTCAAACAAAAATATGGGTTTATGACTATTGTACCGGCCTCTCACCATCTGAAGGAAATGCCGGAACCCTGGCATATTCAAACGATGGATGTGGGCTTCAGGCAAAACTGGACGTTGTTCTGAACAAGGATCAGCCATACTATATTCGGATAGGCGATGAACTCAATGCCTGCACTCCGGATTCTATTCGATGGGCATTGTCTTACAAAGGGCCCATCATTGGTTGTATGGATCCTGCATCCTGTACATACAACCCGCTTGCCACAGTGGCAGACACCAATTTATGTTTGTACAGCCCTGACACCAATTGCCCGGATCAGCCGGATCTGGTTGTGAATTCTACGCTTCTCCGGACCAGTTTCAAATATGACAGCCTCACCAACAATGATGCCTGTTACATTCAGGAAGGGTGTCTGAAAGGCTACGGGAAACGGTATATCGTACGTTTCGGTACTCAAATAGAAAACATTGGAGATGCCGACTATTACATTGGAAAACCGCCTGCAAATCCAAATGTTCCTTCAAACCAATGGATTTGGGATCCTTGTCACGGACACTGGCACTACAAGGGATATGCTGAGTACATTTTGTTTGATAAAAACTCCAATCCAATTCCAGCCGGATTCAAAGCAGGTTTCTGCGTAATGGATCTGAACTGCTCGTTTGGCGGTGGCACTCCGAAGTACAATTGCTCAAACCAGGGAATTACAGCGCATTGCGGCGATATCTATAGTTCCAGCCTGAAATGTCAGTGGATAGATATTACAGATGTAGACACCGGCCGATACACCATGGTGGCAAAAGTAAACTGGGACAATTCGCCGGATCTGATGGGCAGAATAGAATCCAACACGTTCAATAACTGGGGCCAGATTTGTATCAAAATAAGCAAGTCGGCCAGTGGTTTGAGGAAAGTCACCCTGCTTCAGGATTGCAATCCATTTGTGGACTGCGACGGCCAGGTTTTTGGCTCAGCAGTGAGAGATTGCGAAGGTGTGTGCCATGGAACCAAGGTTCATGGTGATATTAACAACGACAACGAACGGAATGAAATTGACCTGGTGCAATACATATCGGGGACAATGAATGGAAGTCTGACCAGTACAACCTGCCGGGACCTTAATGGCGACGGGCAGGTAAACGTAGTGGACATTCAAATGCTGGCCAAATGCCTGGATGACACACCTCCAAATGGTCCTCCTGCCCCATCCTGCAAATTCAATCCGTTGATTTCCAATCCAGACCATACTGTCCGCTTTGGAATCGACACTGTGAATATGGCAGAAGGCTATGCCGATCTGACGATGTTAAATCCACAGGATGCTGTTTCGGCATTTCAGTTTACAATGAGTGGCCTTACGATTGACTCCGTCCGTTTACTGACAGTTGGAGATTCAGGACTGGTCACCCTTCGGCATACAACCAATGGAAAAATCCTCGGAAGTATGATCCGGAATCAACTACCAAAAAG
>DAIOVD010000048.1:8552-25303 GCA_036759185.1 Catalimonadaceae bacterium
TCACTGACACTGGTAATTTTTGATACGCAAGGAAAAAAGATAAAGGAGATAAAAGGAATCCAAGGAACCGAATACCTTATTTCAGCACAGGGTCTGCAGGCAGGAATGTATTTCTTCCAGTTGAAGGGTCAGGAAATCCGGAATGGAAAACTGTGGGTTGAAAAATAATTCACCCTGTTTTTAGTTACTGGGGTTTCAATCATTGCCATTCGTCCTCTCATTTCTCCGGAAACCATAATTTAATTGGCTTTCCGGAGAAAAATGGAGCCCTTCGTACACATTCATGCGATACCGATTTTCAGTTCCTCATTTGAACGCATTCATTGCTTTCTTATGTGCTCTCAACCTAACCATTCTGACCAGCCCTATGGGGCAGGCTCAAACACTCACACTGTCGGAAGCTTTGCAAAAAGCAAGGTCAAACAGCCCCATTTCCCGACAGATTAAGTCCCAGTACCAGGCCGAACAATGGCGGTTCAAATCGAACCGGGCACTTCTGCTTCCCCAACTGGATCTGAATGCCCAGATTCCGGGATTTACCAGAGCCATTAACCAGATTTCTCAACCAGATGGAAGCATTCTTTTTCGCCCTCAAAGTCAGAACTATTCTTCCGGCACATTGTCATTAAGCCAGAATTTGCTGGCAACAGGTGGGACTCTCTCTCTCAACTCGGGACTAAGTCGTATCGATCTGTTTGAAAGCCAAGGCAATAACCCAAAGTATTACTGGCGGTCCGCCCCTTTATTTCTGTCCTATTCTCAACCTCTGTTCCGCATCAACCGCATTAAATGGAACTGGGAACAACAGAAAATCAGCTACGATGAAGCCACCCGCCTTCAGTTGGAAAGGCTGGAAGATCTCAACATTCAGGTAACCCAAAAGTATTTTGAACTCCTGATTTCGGAAGTGCAGCTGCAAAATTCCGAGTATAACCTTCGTAACAACGACACCATTTTCAGGATCAGCCAGGGCAGATTCGGAATCGGTAAAATCGCCGAAAACGAACTGTTGCAGGTGGAACTGGGTTTGATGAACGCACGGAATTCGGTGGAGCAATCGAAAGTAAAAAAACTCACCAGTGAAAAAGAACTCCGGAATCTGTTAGGTGAATATGAAAATACTGGAAAAATAACGGTTGTTCTTCCCTTTCAGGTTCCCCGTCCTTCTATAGACCCTGAAAAGGCAAGGTCAGAAGCAAGGGAAAACCGGAGCGATTACAAAACGCTGGAAATGAATGAAAACATGGCGAGAATGAACCTCCGGGCATCTCAGATTTCCAGGAGATTCACAGCTGATCTCACGCTTTCAGTTGGGTATAACCAGACGGCAACCTCTCTTCCGAATGCATTCAAAGATCTTCAGAGCCAGCAAAGTGCTTTTGTAGGAATCAATGTTCCTCTTCAAAACGGAGGCAGAAATAAAGCACTTGTTAAGATTGCTGAAAATGAACTGAATGCGACCATGGAAAGCATCAAAAACCAGAAGAACCAGATTGACATCGAAGTGTTTAATCAGGTGATGCAGTTGCGGCAGCTTCAGACCAGTCTCGATATTTCTGCCAAAACCGATACCATAGCACAGCGCCGATATGAAATGGCAAAAAACCGGTACCTGATCGGGAAAATCGACATAACCAACCTTACCATTGCACAGCAGGAAAAAGACGATGCCCTGATCAACTACCTTCAAACGCTGCAACAATACTGGCTGGCGTGGTACTTTCTGAGAAGGTCCACTCTTTTTGATTTTGAGACTGCAAATAAGATCCGTCCTGAATAACTTGCCATCCGTTTTATCGACAAATTCAGGTTTTGGAAAAATCCATAGAAGCAGAATACAAGTCCGTTGAGTTCCGGTTTATCCGCCGGTTCCAGAAAAAGCCAACGCTGGAGGCCATTCTGTTGATGATTGGCTACCAGGAAAGTCCTGAGGTGAAGAATTCCCAGAATAAGGAAGAAAAGCTGGATCTCATCAATCTGGGAGTATTGACGGTTTTAGAACGACAGGGATTTTTCAAAAAGATACCGTCTGAAACAAGCTGGCCTGCATTTGAACCGACAGATAAGAAAACAGATGAAGACCGGGAGCAGATAATCAAAAGAGGGATTATTGATTATTTCAACGAAATGCCGGATTGAGAATATGGCCAAAAAGAGTCTGGTAAAAGAACTGGAAAAGCAGGACCCGGAGGAACTACTCCGGCTTCTTACTGAAGTGACCCGTCGGTTTCCAGTGGCGAAAATGTACCTTACGATGGAGTTTGGCCTGGAAGGCACAACCATTGTGGAGAAGTACCAGAGAGAAATTTACAAGGAATATTTCCCAAAAAGGGGAACCGGCAAAGCAAGGTCCAGTAAGGTGAATAAGATCCTGAAAGAGTTTTCGCTCATTTCAGCGTTCAGAGAAGATTTGGTCGATATGTACTGGTTCCAGGTGAAAAACGCCATTTCATATTACCAAACCTATGTCCATGATTACGAGCCCTTTCTCAACAATCTCTTTAAAAACTGGAAGATATTTCTGGATATGGCCAGGGAAGAAGGTCTGCTCGGCACCTATGAGCCCCAAATGGATGCTTTGTTCACTGAGCGCTTTAAACGATACTGGTTGTATGCCCAGCTGATGGACATTTTAAATGCACCACCCGAACCAGAGGCAGAGGAACCTATTGACGAATGAAACGGCCAACATTCAAAAGGTATTCTTCATAACCCATTACGGACGGAAGGTTATTGTGAATCGCACCTTCCACAATATGGGCTTCTTTGTAAGGACCCTGGTAATTGTCGTACACTTTCTTTCCATGAACAGGCATACTCAGAAATTCATCGTTTGCCCCATGAAACCAGCAGAACGGGACGGTTACTTTTTTGATTTCTTCGGCATTGTTCACTTTCACATTGGTGTAGTAAGAAGAAGGCAGGGATAATTTTGCGGCATCTTCCACCATGGTTTGGGCATTGCCGTAAGGTGCCTCCAGTATGAGCTTAGAAATTGGGACTCCACTGTTTTTTACTGACAGTTTTATTGCAGGTGCCGACCCGAGACTATAACCATACACCATCAGGTTTCCGTCCCTTATCCCGTTGTTTTTCAGCCATTTGATACAGGTTTCCACATCGGCATACATATTGTTTTCTGTTGGAGTTCCATCACTCAGTCCAAAACCCCGGTAATCCATCATCAAAACACCGTACCTGTTTTTACCATTTACATTGGCCAAAAGCCTGGCCCTGTTCCAGTAGTTGTCCATATGGTTCTTATTCCCATGGCAATACAAAATGACAGTATCCTCAGAAATCCGGTCTTTGTCCCCCAGATAAATACACCAGATCCGGGCTTTGTCTCCATTGTTGTCTGACTCCAGTTGAAACAAGTAAATGAGGCTGTCAGGAATGTGGAATTGAGCCGGCAAATCCGGGCATTCCCTTTCACCTTTATAATCATCTAGCTGGTAGGCTGTAATCTTTTCCTCCGGATTGAAAAGATTGGAATCCAGACGTAGGCAGGATGTCAGAACGGTTATCAAAAAAAGAATGGACAGTTGTTTCATCGCCTATCAAAATTTCCTGACCAAACCAAAATACAGGCCCAACGCACCATGGGTTCCTGGCCCTATAAAATCGACCACAATATCTTCCTTGCTGATATTCGGTGCAATCCATTTTGCTTCTGCCGTGAGATTCCATTTCGTGTTTTGCCGCGTGTACCCAAAATTGAGCATTGGCACCCACACGTTTCCGGCAGCTCTTTGTTCTGCCGGGTATCGTGTTTCAAACCAGCCGGATGCACCAAGGTAGGCCAGGTTTTTTCCCCATTCTTTGTACGTCTGAATTCCAAGCTCCGGATACCAGCGGAAATTTCCTTCCCATTTATCAAACATGAAATGGGTTTTCCCAAAAGCAGATACTCCGATCTGGTTGTTGTTTTCAGGCATTTGGATTCCATAAAGAATCCCTGGATCCAGTTGGAATACACCAAATGCAAGTGAAGTCAAACCCAACTGTGCACTGGCCGTAACCCTGGAATTGATTCCATATGAAAATCCGGCATTACAAAACGGAATGGGAATGGGCAAATCCGAATACACAATCATCGGACCTCCCAGACTGGCAGTCACCGCTTTCTGATTCTTTTCAAGAGGTTTGACCAGCGTGACCGGACTGCATGAAGCGAATCCGAGAATCAGAATAACAAACAGAAGTCCGAGTGTCCGGTTCATTCAGGCAATAAACAAAATTCATCATAAAAATCCTTTGGCCACCGTTTCGACAGCGATGGCTATGAATGATATACATTTGCTAAAACAAGCCCGTGCGAAGCAACACAAGCGTGCAGGCTTCTTCAATGGCGACACCTGCATTTATCAGCAGATCAACCAACTCCGGATTCTCTGTTCCCGGATTGAAAATGACCCGAACCGGATTCAAGCTCAGAATGTAAGAATACAGGTTTGGCTGGTGTTGGGCACCTACATACAATGAAATGGTATGAAGGTTTTCAATAACCGGATGTCCTGTCAGTATTTCAACGCCATTCACATTGCCAGGTCGGATGCCTATGGCATGAACTTTATGTCCGTATTCTTTTAACATATTCACCGCCATCCATGAATAACGGTAAGGATTTTCGGATGCCCCGATCACCAGGGTTGACTTTGAATTTGGTTGCATTTCAGGTAAAAACGCAAACAGCTGTTCAAAAAAAATTCCCAGCTGGCTGCAGTTATTGTTGTTTTTCGGTTCAAAGAATCCACAAACCGCCGTTTCTTCCAAATTTCAATTCCTGATCTTAATCAAATTGAGAGCAAAACTTATTCATCGGGTGTTGAAAGAATTCACTTTTCAAACCAAATCCATTCAACAGGGATGAGTCAGAACATCCCGGAATCAGTGGTCAGGCAAGAAAAACCTTGCTGCAAATTGATCATCAAAAACTGGCAAATATTTTGTGTTATCTAATTTTTCAGGATCACCAACGTTTCATGACAATTCCCTGAACGTATGGGAATGAGTCAGGTTCAGGTGTTGAAAGAAAACGACTTTTCCACATGTAAGCATTTCTTCAAAAGGCATACTACACAGCATCAGTACTTTGAGCGACCTTTGTTCTACCAATTGATTAATCGATCTACGTTTTGAGACTCATTTTTAATTTCTTAGCCTTTTGCCTGGTTTTCAGTATGGTACCGGCAAACGCACAGCTTCAGGTACAGATACCGGATAAACTCCGGATGGCAGATGTGGAATTGAACATCCGGGAAGGTGCCAAGCCAACATTGACAGCTTACGTCACCAAACTGACGGGCAACAACAAATATTTCCGGCAGATGGTTGACCGGGCGGATGCCTATCTTCCGATTGTGGAACGCGTTTTTCAGGAAGAAGGTCTTCCTGAGGATTTTAAATACCTTGTGATTCAGGAATCCAGTCTGGTTTCGCACCAGGTGTCTTCATCAAATGCGGTCGGATACTGGCAGTTTAAAAAAGAAACGGCCACAGAAATGGGACTTCGCGTTGACGAAGAAATCGATGAACGGATGAACATTGTGTCTTCCTCCCGATCGGCTGCCAAATACCTGATGCGCCATAACAACTACATGCAGAACTGGCCGTATTCTCTTCTTGCTTATTACGCTGGACTAGGAGGTGCCAAAGCCCTGATTGATCCCACCAAAATTGGATCCAAAACTCTGGATATTGACGAAAATACACATTGGTATATCCTGAAATTCGTAGCACACAAAATTGCCTTCGAGCCGCATTTATACCGGAATACAGCTACTCCAAATCTGAGAGTTCAGGAATACTCAGAATGTGAAAATAAATCAGTGGAACAACTGGCAGCTGAAACCAATTATCCGGCAGACCAGCTCCTGTTTTACAACCGTTGGATTTTAAAAGGATACGTTCCCGGTGATAAAGATTATACGCTTATACTTCCACTTAAAGCAGAGGACGGAGTTGTGTATGATTCCCCTTTGTATGTAAAGGCATCTCCTCCGGTTGAGAAACTGGATCCATGGCGGGACAAGATCTTTTTTGGTCTGATTGAAAAACCAGTTACACAGCCAGAACCTGTGGTGCTTGCTAATGGACAGACAGAAATTCCGGTATTTTTTGACTGGAATGGAATCAAAGCCATACAAGCCAAAAAAGGCGACAACTCGGCAAAGCTGGCTTTACTTGCTGGAATTAGTCGGGATGAATTCCTGGAATACAACGATTTGCGGATTTTCGATCCGATTGTGCCGGGTGAAGTGTACTATGCCGATCATAAAAAAAGGAAGTCCAAAATCCCGTTTCACACTGTTCAGCGTGGCGAGACTTTGTGGGAGGTGGCACAGCGATACGGTTTGAAGCTGAATTCTCTGATGGCGAAAAACCGGATGCCCCGTCCTGAAAAACTGAAGCCTGGTCGTGTTCTGTGGTTGCGCCATACACGTCCGGAAGAAGTGGCGATTAAGTATGAACCTGTTCCGGATGTTCCAAAAATGGATGTAATTGCCCGCCAACCTGTTGTGCTTCCGAAATCTGAAACCGTGGCACCCGAAGCAAAACCAGTTCCAGTGCCGGTGGACCTGAAAACTGTGGAACATGATGCCAAAGCCATTCTGGGTGCCGATACATTGAGATCTGAAGCAGCGGAATCGGCCGCTGATAAAACTGCCACCGATGAAATCGAAATTGAAGTGGTGGCAGAAGAAACGAAACCTGCACCGATACCTCAACCAAAACCAGAACCTGTAATGCTGGCATCAAACAGCAATTCAGCTACGGCAGAAGCTGTTCGATCAACACCTCCTTTGGTTCAGAAGACAACAGTTTCAATGCCTTTTCCGGAAAATGGAGAAATTGTGGTGGCGCAGGGCATGACCTGGTATCAGATCAGCCGGCATTACAAAAAGAATTTAGATAGCCTGATGACCTGGAATTCCGGTATCAGCCGCGAATTGAAAGTGGGTCAGAAAATCCGGGTTGAAAGAACTGCATTGGCTAAATCTGTTGAAAAATCAGTTGAAACAAAAACCCTTTCACCCGCTTCGTTGCCGGAAAGCTTTGACGTGTATGAAGTGAAACCAGGAGATTCATCGTACAGCATTGCACGAAAATTCGGAATGAAAATCGACCGTTTTCTGCAGGTCAACCAGAAAGAAGATGCTGCTTTGCGGGTTGGTGACCAGGTAAAAGTAGACCGTGTAAAATAAGAAATCGCTGCCGGCCAACCGGAGTGGAACAGGAAAAGAGGACATTTGAGTGTCCTCTTTTTTTTTGACTTTCGAAACCGACGGGGATTGTTTTCTTTTGCACCCTCATTGAATGAAAAAGTACCAATCTTCATGCAAAAAATTAAAGTAGCCAATCCGGTCGTTGAGCTTGACGGCGATGAAATGACCCGGATCATCTGGAAATTCATCAAAGACAAACTGATTTTACCGTATCTGGATGTAGACATTAAATACTACGATCTGGGTATGGAATACCGGGACGAAACCAACGACCAGGTCACCATCGATGCGGCTGAAGCCATCCGCAAATATGGAGTTGGTATTAAATGTGCCACCATTACACCTGATGAAGCAAGGGTGAAGGAATTCAACCTGAAGCAAATGTGGAAAAGTCCGAACGGTACCATCCGGAATATTCTGGACGGAACTGTTTTCCGTGAGCCGATCGTTTGTTCCAATGTTCCCCGTCTGGTTCCAAACTGGACAGCACCGATTTGCATTGGTCGTCATGCATTTGGTGATCAGTACCGTGCCACTGATTTTGTAACCAAAGGAAAAGGAAAGCTGACCATCAAATTTGAAGGTGAGAACGGTGAGGTTATTCAGCACGAAGTATTCAACTTCAAAGGTGACGGCGTGGCCCTGGCTATGTACAACACAGATGAGTCGATCCGTGGATTTGCTCATTCCTGCTTTAATCAAGCCTTATCAAAAGGATGGCCATTGTACCTGAGCACCAAAAACACCATCCTGAAAAAATACGATGGTCGGTTCAAGGACATTTTCGAAGAGATTTACCAAAGTGATTACAAGTCAAAATTCGAGGCAGCCGGTATCGTGTACGAACACCGCCTGATCGATGACATGGTTGCCTCAGCTCTGAAATGGAACGGTAACTTTGTTTGGGCCTGTAAAAATTATGACGGCGATGTACAGTCGGATACAGTGGCTCAGGGCTTTGGTTCTTTGGGACTGATGACTTCAGTTTTGATCACACCCGATGGCAAAACCATGGAAGCGGAAGCAGCTCATGGAACTGTAACCCGTCACTACCGGGATCACCAGGCTGGAAAACCAACGTCGACCAATCCAATTGCGAGTATTTTCGCCTGGACCCGTGGTCTGGAATTCCGTGGCAAACTGGATGGAAACAACGAATTGATTCACTTCTGCCAGACACTGGAAAAAGTGTGTGTGGATGTGGTGGAATCAGGAAAGATGACAAAAGATCTGGCCGTTTGTATCCATGGAAACAAAGTGACCCATAGCGAGCACTATCTCTACACAGAAGAATTTCTGACGGCTCTGGATGAAGAGCTTCAGAAAAGATTAGGGTAGAAATTCCTGAACAAATTCAATTCAAAGAAAGTCCCGTATTCCGGGACTTTTTTTGTGCCCGAAACATCGATGCAGAATGTGTTTGAATTTCTCGAAAGGAAAGTATTTCAGAAAATACAGGTTAGCCTTTCCATAATTTAGCCTCTTTCAGCAAAGGGGCTAAAAAGCAGAAATCCGACCCTTTTGAGGCCGGATTTCCGTATTGGTTAATAGTGCCGATTTCGGCTTTCGGTTAGAATTGGTATAATTATCAGGCGGCTTAAACAGCTTACTAATGAGACAAAAGTAGACCGCCCTTTCTGAATAACAAGCACTTGCAGAAAATTTCGACAACCCTTAAGAATGACTTTTCCTTATTAGCAAATTGGCAAAAAGTAAGAGTGTTTGTTGCGAAATCGTTAATGATTTCATCTCTCATCATTCGGTCTTTTACTTGATCTGAATCAAGAATTCACCTTTTTCCATCATTTTTCCAAACGATTTTAATCCGAAACCGTTTTCGGTTGCGAATTTTTCAAAATTATCCGCCTCCTCCGGCGCTACAGCAATCAGCAACCCACCGCTGGTTTGAGGATCGGCCAACCAGGCACGTTCGCGTTCTGTACCCCCTCCTACTTTCGAACCATAACTGTCCAGATTCCGGTTGGTGCCTCCCGGAACACACTTTTTATCCAGATACTCTCCCGCCTCCGGAATCTTTGGGACCAGCTCAAACGAAATATCAGCAGAGACTTCTCCGGCTTCACACATTTCAGACAAATGGCCCAACAGCCCGAAGCCCGTCACATCGGTCAAAGCCCGAACTTCAGGACGATCAGCCAGCTTTGCTCCGAATGAATTCAGTTTCACCATACTGTCTCTGGCAACGTTTCTTGCGTGGTCATCAGCCAGTCCTCGTTTCTGTGCTGTGGAAAGAATCCCCACGCCAATGGGCTTGGTCAGATATAAAACATCTCCTGGCCTTGCGCCCAGATTCCGCTTGATTTTCTTTGGATGCACCATTCCGGTTACCGCAAGACCGAAAACCGGTTCCGGGCAATCAATGCTGTGGCCACCCGCCAGCGGAATTCCTGCCTCTGCACAAATGGCACGACTTCCTTCCAGAACACGTGCTGCTTCTTCCGCAGGTAATTTATCAATGGGCCAGCCAAGAATGGCAATGGCCATCAACGGAGTTCCACCCATGGCATACACATCCGAAATGGCATTGGCAGAGGCAATCTGTCCGAAGTCAAAACCATCATCCACAATCGGCATGAAAAAATCTGTGGTGCTGATAATCGCCTGCTCATCGTTGATCTGGTACACTGCGGCATCGTCCTTTCCCTCATTGCCTACCAGCAGAGACTGAAAATGCTGAACTGCATCGAATCGCTGTACGATGGATTCAAGAACTTTGGGCGACAATTTGCACCCGCAGCCAGCCCCGTGGCTGTACTGGGTAAGAAGATAATTACTCATATGTGTTCATGGACAGGTGAAACACCTGCCTTTTTCCTGATTTATGTAAAACGAAATGGTAAAGACCAGCCGGTAATCCGGACGGCATCCCGATTCCTTCCTCTGTTACAACCGACGATTCCAGAATTTTGCGTCCAAGAGGATCATACAATTCGAAACCGTCCGGCAAAGGACCTTTCCATTTCAAAAACCGGTTGCCTGACAAAGGATTGGGATAAACCGACCACAAGGAAACAAACTCTCTGTCTTTCACTGCATTCGGTCCCAGTCGGTTGACAAGCAGGTTAAGCCCCCCTCCACTGAGTCCGACAGCCAGATCGGGAAAGCCATCGGCATTGAGATCCGCCAGAGCTGGCGAAACAAAATTTCCCCAGGAATGATGAATCCGGCTGGCATATACCTGATTGTAAAATGTATTACTATCCACAGGAAAGCCAGTAGTTGGCTGAATTTTAAAATCACGGTATCCTTTGAGGCTGCCTGTGAAGTCGCCAACCAGCAAATCCGGCTGCCCGTTCAGGTCGACATCGCCCAAAGCCAGCACCGGATTGGTGGCAAATGGTGCCCGGGCAATGTTGCCATAGTTGGAGTTTACCAATTGGTAGGAAAGCGATGGCCAGGGATTTACCTGGCGGTAATACTGAATTTTACCAGTATATTTTGCCACCAGCATGTCCGCTTTGGAATCGCCGTCGATGTCTGTGAACAGCGGGCAATCGTACAGGGTAAACGCAAAAGGAAAAACCTGACGCTGGCTGAGTGCAGGAAGTGAAACCGGCTGGCCGGCAGAACTCTGATTGAGGAGAAAATAAAGCCGGGTACTGTCGGTCTGAATCGTTCCTGGTGAAGCGATCCAGGCGAAATCAATGGCTCCATCGTTGTTAAAATCATGGAACAGGGGGCGAATCCTCTTCAGGGAAAGAGTAGACAGACCCATATAATCGGTACTGACCAAAGTAAATTCCGGCAGTGTGGAAGAGCCGGTATTCCGGTAGAAGTACACAGAACTTTTCAGGATGGCACCGTTTTTAATACCCAGGTGTCCGACGAACAGATCCTGATCACCGTCTGCATCCACATCAGCAAAAGCAGGAATGGCCTCTTCCCCAATTTCAATGGTTTGATTCTGAATAAAGTCCTTTTCGATCAACTGAAAGTCAGGGACAATCCCTGTACTTTGGTTGAGGTATAAATGAGTCCCGACTTTGCTGTTGTTTACAAATCCATCCGAATAGTTGCTGAAAAATGTGGGTGTGATAACAAGGTCGTCCTTCCCATCCTGATTGGCATCCAACTGATAAGCAGAAGGAAACACATTGACCCGAACATACTGACTGGCAGAAGGAAACAGCGTATCCGCCTCCGTGATAACCGCATCCAACGCTGAGCCACCATTGATCAGTCGGTTGAGCAAGGAGCAACTCAGATCACCCACCAGCAGATCTTTATCGCCATCGCCATCCAGATCCAGAGCCGAAAGCTGTGAACCAATGTGCTGAATGCGTGCCGCCACAGCAATTTGCTCTTCATCATCTCCACCACCAGCAGGACGTTGCCCTTCGCAGCCGGTGTTCAGACGAATTTGTCCGCAGGCAGGTTTGGTGGCGAACCGGCCAAAGACACAGGAATCTTTTTTAAACTGAAAATCTCCACAAACGGTGGCCAGGTTTTTATGGTACTCAACTGTATTCCCCGAAAAATCAAAACATAAAATGTCAAGATCTCCGTCGCTGTCGACATCGCTGAAGGCCGGTGCGCCATATGGATTGACCTGAATGTTGATAGGGCCATTGAAACCCTGACTCATCAAACCATCCACTTCGAGCACGAAAGCAGCTTGTCCGATGCCGGATGATGCATTCCTGTACACTTTGATACCAGCAGAGGTTTGTGTGAAAATATCCTGCTTTCCATCACAATTGAAATCTGCGGTACTGAGCCAGGATTCAATGGGAGGAACCATATCTTCATAGTCTGGATTATACACCCAGGAAGGGTTGCCACCAACCATTTTCGACATGAAGGTCAGCACCTTGCGACCCGATTTGTCATACACCAACAGATCATCGGTGCCATCGTTATCCAGATCGCATGGCCAGAATTGTCCGGAATTGTAAGAACCCGAGAATGGATTTGCCAGTGGTTCATCATTAACTCTGACCTGAACATTCTGAAAACCGGAAAACGAAAATGACTGTCCGGACGAAAGAGAAGTCCAACCCAGAAGCAGTAAAATAAGAAGGGTTCGAATAACTAACATAGTGGCCGTAGTAGAGATGGCAATCTACGAAAGTCACCTTCGATCGACAAGCCTTGTTCGACCAACCGAATCAGGATGCACAGTATTGAAATTTCAGGAATGAATATTTCTACTGAATCGTTACACTGGCTCTCGAAACTCTTGTGATTCCAAAACAACCAACGGCCTGCACTTTGGAGTTTTTATCGGCGTTGAAAATGTTGCTTCGAACATTGGAAGCTGGTTCAGCAAACAAACCTGTGTTGTTGATCTGCGTCTGCATTTCTGTTAAAAACCGGAAGTTCTCGGCATCAATGGAAACCAACTCAACGTCGATTTTATCGCCAAACAGGTAAGGCTTATTGCTGTTTATAGAGTTTCGTACAGGATAAATAAATTCCAGTCCATCGGCATCGCCCGGATTAAATGCAGCATCGGCAGCCACTAAAATCCGTCCCGGACGAAGATCCCGTTTGCCATTGAGAGAGTAACGGATCCAGCAAAAATCGCCGACACCAAGCGAGTCATTCGCCCTCAGATAAAGGTAGGTACCTGCTTCATTGCCAAATTCCGCTTTGCGTTCTTCCTGATATAAGCTATCAACCTTTGTACCCCGCACAAGCATGGAACCCGACTGATATTTCTGGCCTTTATAATCAATCAGCAAACCAAACAACTCACCTGTTTTTCCACGGACGGTATCGGGAAATACATAGTTACCCGGATTGTTCGTGTCTTCTGCAAAAATCAGTTCCTGACCTGTACTGCTGATCATTTTCACCGTGGCGCCGGATGCTCCGGCAGCTTGGGTTCCATTATCAAAATAAGCATTGGTCATCGTCAGGCGAATGGTTTGAGGGCCATCGTTTACCATTACCAGTGCATCGACAGCCAGTTGACTCTGACCTGGGTCGAGATCTACCGAAACGACGTCTTCACAGGATATCAAAGACAATGAAAGGACAACCCCGATAAGCGAACGAAAAAAGATGGATGTTTTCATGGCTTAAAATGTGAAATTATAGGTGACAGATGGAACTAATGTACCGAGAATCGAGAAGCGGATGGCCTGGGTATTGGTGCTTTGCGTTACCCGATCGTCTCTCGATGGATTATCAGACGGAGGTGTTTGCTGGAAATAAATGCCAAAAGGATTTCGTCGTGCATACACATTGTAAATCCCAAAGGTCCAGCTGCCTTTCCAACGCTTCTGTGAGTCCTTGTTGGGATCATATGTGGCCGAAATATCGAGGCGGTGATAGGCTGGCAACGTGTAATTATTCCGAAGATTCTCAGAATTGTGCGGAATGATAAATCCCTGGTATTCGATCCGGTTTGTCGGAAAGGTTCCTGGCACGCCGGTGCTGAAAACAAAATTAGCAGAGGCACTCCAGACGCGATTGATCTCGTAACTTCCTACCAGATAAAGATTGTGGGTTTTGTTGAATCGGGTAGGATACCAGTCTTTGTTGTTGATGCCTGAAACCTGACGCTCGGTCCGGCTGAGCGTGTACGAAATCCATCCGGTGAAGGCCCCTTTCCGTTTTTTCAGGTAAAGCTCCAGACCATAGGCTCGTCCTTTTCCGCTGAGGAGTTCGGCCTCCAGAGTGCGGTTGAGGAGTAGATCAGCCCCATCGATGTAGTCGATCTGGTTCTGCATTTCCTTGTAGAATACTTCCGATGAAAATTCGAACTCATTCGCCATCCATGTGAAATTATGGAAGTATCCCAGTGCCACCTGATCTCCAATCTGAGGTTTAATATTGTTTGTGCTTGGTGTCCAGACATCGAGAGGAACAGAAGCCTGGGTATTACTCAGCAGGTGGATGTACTGGGCCATGCGGTTGTAACTAGCCTTGATGGATGACTCGTCTGTCAGTTCATATTTAGCTGAAAAGCGAGGTTCGAAATTCCCGAACTGGGCAAGAATCTTTCCACTTGAGATGGCCTGGAAGTCACGGACAGGGCGTTTGATGCCAGCTGTGGTATCTCCAAGAATCAGTTTGGTACCAGTCCCAACATTGGCGAAGTTGGAGTAGCGGAGTCCGTAGGTAAGACTAAGTCGTTTGGAAACCGTCATATCGTTGCTGGCAAACAGTGAGTTTTCAAAGGCATACTTGCGGTTGAGTTCATTTATGCGGCTTGCACCATTGCTGAGAATGCTGGTTCGTCCCGGAAGAAAGTTGTAATACAACATCTGGCCTCCAAACGTGATGGTGTTTTTGTCATTCAGGTACCAGGTGAATTCGGGCTTCACACTTTGGTTTTCGATGGTGGATTTCCAATTGAATCCATCGTCATCTGCCTTGATATTGAGGGCATAATCGTATTTGCTGTAAAAAGCGGTGAGGTTTGAAAAGAGCTTACTTCCAAATACATGGTTCCACCGAAGGGATGTGGTGGAATTTCCCCATTCAAATCCGAAGGCGGAACCAAAACCGAACTTATCCCGGCCAAAATACCCGGAAGCAAAAACGGTATTTTTCTCGTCAATTTTGTAGTTGACTTTTGCGGTTAGATCATAAAAATAGGCCACTGTACTGGCCAGTTGGTCGTCGGAAGAAAGTGGAAAAAACAAGTCGAAATAGGTACGGCGCCCTGCCACAATGAACGACATCTTGTCCTTGAGAATGGGGCCTTCGATGGCAAAGCGGCTGGACAACAAACCAATTCCGCCATTGAGCTCGAATTTTTTGGAGTTTCCTTCCTTCATCCGGATGTCGAGCAGAGAAGAGATCCGTCCGCCATATTGGGCCGGGATTCCGCCTTTTACCAGTTTCACATCTTTTACCGCATCGGGATTGAAAACCGAGAAAAAGCCAAACAGGTGGGATGAATTGTAAACCGGTGCCTCATCCAACAGGATCAGGTTCTGGTCAATGCTTCCGCCACGCACGTTGAAACCAGAGGCTCCCTCACCTACTGTCGAAACACCCGGCAGCAGCTGAATGGATCGGATCACATCAACTTCACCCAGGAGTGGTGGAATTTTGCTGATGGTTTTGATGTCCATTTTGGTGACACCCATCTGGGTGGATTTCACATTGGCTTCCACCTCTCTTTGTTCGCCGGTGATCACCACTTCTTTGGCCTGTCGCACTTCTTCGGCCAGATCGATGTTAACTGTATGGCTGGATTCCAGATCAAGTGTCTGGGTTTGGGTCTGGTATCCAAGGAAAATAAACTTTACCGTATACCGACCTTTTGGGAGGGTAAGACTGTAAAAGCCGTACACATTGGTGGTGGCTCCTTTTTTCAGTTCTTCCACATACACACCGGCACCGATGAGGGCCTCTCCATCTCCCGCTGATTTGATGTAACCAGAGAGTGTGGCTTTGCTTCCCGACTGAGCCGGAAGCAGATGTGAAACAAGAAGAAAGAGGAAAAAGAAGAAAAGAGGAATGCGCTTTATGTGGAGAGTCATGTATTCAGTTCGAAGACCGGCGTTGAAATGAGGCCGCAAAACAAAACGGTAAAACCCGAAACAGAAAGGAAGGTTTAAAAAAAGCCGGGAAAGTCAAGCAGAACCTCAGATTCAAACGTTGCCATGTTAAATACGAGAGAAAAAATTCGAATAAATCTTTTCCACATTTTTATTTGAAGGTGATTACAGAAAAGAACAGGAACTGAATGAATCCATCAGAAGCCGAACGGATTGACGTTGATCTCTTTACAGACGGTGGGGCAGATCCAAATCCTGGAAAAGGAGCTTGGGCCATTATGCTTCGTGCCAAAGGAAAGTACAAAGAGTTTTCCCAGGCCTACCGGCTCACTACGAACAACCGGATGGAATTGCTGGCTGTAATTTCCGGACTGGAAAAGCTGAAGCAAAAATGCCGTGTGACCGTGCATTCTGATTCGCAATATGTTGTGAATGGAATCGAAAAAGGCTGGGCTTTGAGCTGGAAAGAGAAAAACTGGTTTAAGAAAGGAGAGCCAGTCCCCAATGCGGACTTGTGGTCCCGTCTGCTGGAACTCGTCGAACAACAAGAGGTGACATTCAACTGGGTCAGGGGGCATAACGGCCACCCGGAAAATGAACGCTGCGACCAAATGGCGACAGAAGCCATCCAAACTCAGGAAGGGATTGAAGATGAGGGATATCGGGCAGAAAATCAAGTTCTCTCAGATTCAGGCTTACATTCTTCAGCCCAAAATGGATCGAAAGGAAAAGTCCTGAAAGAAGGAGACCCATGCCGGAATTGCCAGACACCTGTGGTGAAACACATTCCTGCAAAGCGGAACTTTCATCCTGGCCAGAGCTATTATTTTGAGTACATTTTTATGTGTCCCAAATGCCGGAGCCAATTCAACACCGAAGAAGCCAAACGGGAAATCGTTCAATCTCCGGGATTGTTTGGGGATGGGATTGCATGAGATTGGGTTTTCAGGTGCGTACCATATCTGAGTATCTAACAAATCAATTCCACCTGTTTTGACCTGGCAAACCAAAAATTAAGTGCCATTCTGAACCAAACTTTCAG
>DAIOVD010000049.1:0-24590 GCA_036759185.1 Catalimonadaceae bacterium
GGCCCGCAAAGGAACACCTCGGATAGTTTCCTGGATTGGATGGCCTTTTTATGGCTGGATGTCGGTTTATTGTTCGTTTATGATCTGGTTTTATTCCCGCACCGATCTGGTGAAAGGGGAGTGGTCTTCCCTTGGAAAAGGCAGGCAACTCTGGCTCGGAATCCTGGTAGGATGTTATTTCCTCTTATTTGCCGTCAGTGGTTTGGCTGTCCGCATTCTCAATGCACTTGCCCTGAGTCTGAATGTTTTTGTGACGCTTGGTTACGGTGAAATCTCTGCCAGTGGCACCATGCGATACCTGGCCGTTTTGGAAGGATTATTGGGTTGGTTCCTGCTTTCCATTTTCAGCGTCAGCCTGATCGGTCAGGTGCTTCAATAATCCTGGTTCAGGAGATATCCGGAGCCAGGAAGTCACCATCCAAAACCAGAATCCGGGCGCCATTGCTGGTGACAGATCGATGTGAACTCAGTTCATCTGAAACCACATAGCTCATTCCTGTCTTTAGTATGAAAGATTCTCCGGTTTCCATTTCGGTGACCAGTTCTCCTTCCAGACAGTGTACAAAATGGCCTTTTTGGCACCAATGGTCTGCAACGTAACCGGCTGAATACAGAACTTCGCGAATACGCAGCCCAGGAAACGAAACGGTTTTCCATTCGGAATATCCGGTTGTACCATTATAACGGACGGATTCAATCAGTTCCCAGGAGATGTTTTGAAAGGGTATGGATGCCATCTGGAATTTGTCTTTAATAAGTGGATTTTCATTTTTTGGGAAGCGTATAGGTCATCCCAAAACGCTTTGCATATTCTTCCAATGGTTCTAGTCCGATTTTAAGCCGCCTTTCGTTTACATGAATCTCATCCTCAATCGGATAAAATTCATCGATCCCGGTGACTTTATTGGTTCGGACTTGTGATCCGTACAATTGTGGTTTTCCCAGTCGCATGAGAATCCGGTCTTCCATCAATGCCAGATCAGTTGGTTTCGATTCGCCTGCTGCAACAGATTTCCGGAACGGCTCAATATATTCCTGCATCATGGCCAAAGAAGCATGTTGTATGACAAGAAACACCGCCTGATTTGCTTTTTTGCCGACAAACGAAATACCAGGCCAGCCGTATTTCTGAATGATGGCCTTTACTCTATGCTGATTGCTGCTGTCAATCAAACCAATATACGGCATAGAATCACCATACGCTCTGGTTTTTTGGTCGCGATCAAATATGCGCTCCAACTCAAGCCGGACAGAAACTGTATCAACACGAGTTTGCGCAGACAGCTTGTTCAGCAAGCAAATCACAACCAAAAATGAAAGGATAATTTTCCGCATGAGTTACCGATTTAGTCAGGTTGATTTCTGAATTTTTCATTCAGAGCCGCAATGCAAGGAACAATTTTTCCGGATATGTTGAACATTTGACGGATAGTGGAAACCTGAATTTTGAAATTTTAATTGCCCGGAGTGACCTGTAGTTACACATGGGAAGACGCTTGTCTGAGTTTGCGCCTGAGAGGTTGTCCGGAAACCATTTTTTGAAGCATATTTACGGATTGAATACCAACAAATACTCCATTTTCATGCGAACGTTTATTCAGAGAACGGCCATTGTGTTAGCAGTGTTTCCTGTTCTGATTTCTCAGGCTCAGCCAAAGCTGATTGAAAAAGTAACCCGGATTACTCCGGGTGAAGTTGTGATACCGTACGAGAAGTATCAGCTTCCCAACGGATTAACCATCCTGATTCATGAAGACCACAGTGACCCGATTGTGCATGTGGATGTGACCTACCATGTGGGTTCAGCCCGGGAGGAAATCGGGAAGTCTGGCTTTGCTCACTTTTTCGAGCACATGATGTTTCAGGGAAGCGACAACGTGGCTGACGAACAGCATTTCAAAATCATCACCGAATCAGGCGGAGTTCTCAATGGTTCTACCAATCGCGACAGGACCAATTATTTCGAAACCGTTCCAAGTAATCAACTTGAGAAAATGCTCTGGCTTGAAGCCGACCGGATGGGTTTCCTTCTGGATGCTGTTACTCAGAAAAAATTTGAAGTTCAGCGGGCAACTGTTAAAAACGAGCGGGGACAGAATTACGACAACCGGCCGTATGGTCTTGTGCAGGAAGCCCTTGCGAAAAACCTGTTTCCTTATGGTCATCCTTATTCATGGCTCACAATCGGGTACGTGGAAGATCTGAATCGGGTGGATGTAAAGGATCTTAAAAATTTCTTCCTTCGGTGGTATGGTCCAAATAATGCTGTGATTACTGTAGGTGGAGATGTTCAGCCGACACAGGTACTGAAACTGATTGAAAAGTACTTTGGGTCAATTCCAAAAGGTCCTTCCGTTTCAAAAACCATTCTTCCTCAACCAAAACTCGAATCAGACCGGTATGTGAGCATTACAGATCAGTACGCCAAAATTCCCATGCTGAACATATCGATGCCAACTTCACCTGCCTACTCGAAAGATGAAGCTGCATTGGATTGTCTTTCTGAGATTCTTGGGAATGGTAATTCTTCAATTCTGTATCAAAAGCTGGTGAAAACCCAGAAAGCCATTCGTGCCAGTGCGTTCAATATGACCAGCGAACTGGCAGGTACACTTCAGTTTTCCATCATGCCAAAACCAGGTACTCCACTGGCAGATATTGAAAAAGAGGTAAGGGCTGCTTTGGCAGAGTTTGAAACAAGAGGAGTGACAGATGATGACCTGACCAAGTTCCGGCAGTCGAATGAAGCCCGCCTGGTGTATGGTCTTGAAAGTGTATCGGGGAAAGTATCCCAGCTGGCAGCTTCACAAACATTTACCGGAAATGCCAATTATATTAAAGAAACCATGAAACAATATACTTCTGTTACAAGAGAAGATGTGATTCGGGTGTACAATCAGTATGTGAAAGGCAAACCAATGGTGGTTCTGAGTGTGTTGACAAAGGGAAATGAGTCCGTCAAAGCAGCGGCTGATAATTACACTCCTAATCCGGCAGGGTATAAAGCTCCAATGTACGGTTATGAAGGTTTGAAATATGATAAGCCATATGATTCTTTCGACCGCAGGAAAATGCCTGTTTCCGGTCCTAATCCTGTGATTAAGGAACCTGTTTATTCGGTGAAGGAAACAGATGGAATGAAAATGATTTATTCCCGATCAGATGAACTTCCTACAGTGGCCTTTACAATAGAAATAAAAGGAGGTCGGAAAGTTGAACAGGAAAACCTCACCAAAGCCGGAATGACATCTTTGTTTGAATCCATGATGCGGGAGGACAATGAGTTGTATTCGGCAGAAGCCATGAGTGTGCAGTTGGACAAACTGGGTAGCCGGATTGATTTTTCCGTTGGGGAAGATGAATTCGTAGTAAAAGTTAACTGCCTGAAAAAGAACCTGGCTGCTACTCTGGATCTGATGGAAGCCCGGTTGATGAAACCAAAGTTCCTTCCGGAAACATTCGACAGGATCCGGAATCAGGCGTTGGAAGGATTGAAAAATAAGAAAACAAGAGCTCCCATCGTGGCAACAGAAGCATTTCATAAAGTGGTGTACGGCAATGCCAGTTTTCAGGGACTTTCGCCTTCCGGCACAGAAGCAACTATTCAATCAATTGTGTTGGCTGATGTAGAAGCCTGCTTCAAGAATTACATTCGAAGGCCTGGTCTTCAGCTGGTTGTTCTGGGTGATTTGTCTCAAACCGATGCCGAAGGAATTCTGAACCGGTTAAAAAAACTGCCGGCAGCACCGGCCACTTTTCCTGCATTTCCTCCTTTACTGAAGTTGAATCCGGAGCCGAAAACTGTTTATCTGGTGGATGTGCCCAATGCAGCCCAGACGGAATTCCGTATCGGATTTACCAATAATGTGGTGTATAACCCTACAGGAGAATACTACCGATGGTTACTGGCCAATTATCCTTTGGGAGGTGCATTCAACAGCCGGCTCAATCTGAAGTTGAGGGAAGACAAAGGCTGGACTTATGGTGCCAGAAGTGGAATAAATGCCGATGAACACAATTCAACGTATCTGTTTTCAGCGGGTATTAAAGCTGCTGCCACCGATTCAGCCCTTGTCGAGATTCTTGCCGATATGAACAAGTATCTGGCAGAGGGAATTGCAAAAGAAGAGATGACGTTCATGAAAAACTCCATTGGTATGAGTGAAGCAAGGAAATATGAAACGGGTTTGCAGAAAGCAAGCTTTTTGGGAGGCATTCTTAAATACAACCTGAAGCAGGGATTTGTTGCAGAGCAAAATACGTTGTTACGTGACATCACAGATGAGGAGATCATTACGCAGATTAAAAAGCACCTTGATCCATCCCAGATGTTCATTGTTCTCGCAGGTGATAAGGCGAAAATTGCGTCCGGTCTTGAGAAGAATGGGTTTCGGATAGTGGAACTCACACCCGAAGGTGATGTGAAATAGAATCTACTAATATTATAGGTTTCCGGTTGAAATTCTTAACAGGATATCAACCGGAAATCGTTTGTTTATTTGGTTGATCAGGGGAGTGGATCCCGTATTCCAAATAAATGATCCATACAATCTGTATCATATGAATTAGTTTTTGGACCATCGGAAGATAGGTGAGTCCTGATCGGGTAAAATACATATAGCCCGCTCCATAGAACAGAATGACAACAAAGCTGGAAATAAGTTTGATTGTAATAGGTCCGGATTTCAGAAAGTAAACAGCATTGTAAAAGAACAGAACCAACGTTGTTATGCTCATCATCCGAACAATCTGATCATGGATTGAAGGAGCCACCATGAGTACAGACAATAGCATGATGGCGACACTTAAGTAGCGGATTGGCCGTTTGAAGTCTTGTCGTTGGATCTTGTTGGAAAACCGCAGAAATGCCAGTCCTGAACAAAATCCCAACAGGAGGACAGCAGCAACCGCAAATGGCCGGGATGGGTTGGCTTGTCCGTTTAAAGCGACATAATTCAAAAGATGGCTGATGTAGTTTTTCGTCCAGTAAAACCCATCAGAATGAAGGTCCTCAGGATTACCTCCAGGGTAAACAGAGATTGCGATTGTAAAGCAAAGCGCTGAAATCAAAACACCCGACAATACAAAGTGTCTTTTGTAAACTGTTCGAAAAAAGTTGAATCGGGAATGGTTTTGCATGACACAAAACTAAACTCCTTTCAAAACCAGGAATTATTTTGCCAGCCAGCTTTTTATTGGGAAAGGTGAAGTGAAGAATCAGGTCAGTCAGTTACATGGAAGCCTGTAAAATCAGAAAGAAAAAGGCACGACTCAAACTTTGAGGCTTTGTTCAAATGTGTTTCCTGTTTCGAGGATGTGGAGAATCCTCTGCCTTATGTTGATTTATTTTGTGCCCCTGATCCGGTTGAGAAAGTTTGGCACCGGAGGTAAGCCAGGTGTGATCGAATCACTCTGATAAGACTGTTTCAGTTTCAATGCAGCAGCATCCACATAACTGTAGTCTACCTTTTTGATCGGAGAGAACTGGGATGTGGTATTCCCTTTCGTCGAGACTTTCGAGATTTTCTTATTCAGGATTTTTGCTTTCTGACTTGGTGAAACCGTATGATTCAGACCCACATTCGATTTCTCATCATTCCAGAGATAAGATTCTGACTCGCCGTTTGCAAACAACTCAGATTCCAGTTTGGTTTTTGTGAGCTGGATGAACGCAGCAGAAATGGTATTCACCCGGTTGGGTTTCGTGATCATGATCATCAGCGCATTACGTTTTGCCTTGATGATGTCCTGTACAGAATCCTGAAAAAGTTCCAGGGTATCACCTTCAATATACAGCGAATCATTCTGAAGGTGGGCATTCCGGTACAGAAAGGTTTGTTTGGATGTTTCCGTCTTCAGAACAAAAATGCTATCGGCATAGCCATCAAATTGTCCGCGAATATTGGTTTCTGTGAAGAAATGATAATTCTCTCTTTTGTCTTTTTTTGACGTCAGGAGATGTGGGGCATAAATGATGATTTCCTTTTTTTCATCATCCAGAATCCGGGTGATGGTCGGTCCATTCATATCCATGCCTTCCTTTTTTATGATGGCCTTAGTGCCCTGAGAACGGACGGAACTGTCCTTCGATTCCACAAAAACCTCACCCTGAAGATCGTAATCATCTCCAATTTGTTTGATTTTATTGGCTTTAAGAACAAGGTCGTCCCTTTTGATTCTGGAGCCTTCGATCCGGGTGATTTTGTTTGCATTGAGGTCCAGTTCAATGTAGGAACCTGCAATCTCATCTTTCTTCTTTTTGAAAATAATCTTTGCCTTTTTACTCATTTTCATGGTACCATTGGCTTTGTCCAGATAAATGGTATCCGCCACTCCTTTGATGGTGTCATTTTCCCACTGTGCATGTCCGATGAGCTTAATATTCTTACTGCCCGGATAAATAATCGCCTTATCAGAACGGAAACTGATGCCATTGGCGGTTCCGTTTGTGGTTGAAAACGATCGCAGTTCTTTTGATATGAGATCGTATTGGAAGTAATCCGACCGGATGTTTCCTTCAATGGTATTGATAACAGCATGGCCAAGTATATCGGCTTTTTTGGATTCTGGGTAGTAGATTCCGGAATCGCCCGTGACGGTTGCGCCTTTCCGGACTAGTATTAGGTTTCCCTTGAGAATGGCTTTTTTGGGCTTATTATAAAGGATGGCTTTGGATGCTTTGATGGTATCCTCCGGCGTCCGGATGGTAATTTCCCCCTCAATGGTTTTATAATTTCCTGACTGGAGTTCTTTTCCTTTCCAGAATATTTCCTGGGCGAACAGGTTTCCGGCCGCCATCATAAAAAAAAAGAGGCATAAAGCCCCTTTTTGGATGTGAATGAAAGTTTTCAGTTTGTTAGAATAACTTTTTGAAATCTTCCGGATGCTCAAACGCCAGGTAAGCCAAAGCTTTACGGTTGAGAGCGATGTTTCTTTTTTTCAGATCTCCGATGAATTTAGAATAGGACATTCCATTCATACGGGCTGCAGCGTTGATACGCTGGATCCAGACTCCTCTGAATTCGCGTTTCTTGGTTTTACGATCCCTGTAGGCGAAAACCATTCCTCTTTCAACCGCATTTTTAGCGACGGTCCAAACATTTTTTCTGCGTCCAAAATAACCTTTGGCCAGTTTCAGAATTTTCTTTCTTCTTGCTTTAGAAGCAACGTGGTTTACAGATCTTGGCATGGTTACAGCATTTTTTTAATGTTGGCCGCTTCGGAAGCGGAAACTAAACCTATGTGAGTCAACGCTCTTTTACGTTTGGTTGACTTTTTCGTCAAGATGTGACTCTTGTACGCGTGCTTTCTTTTCACCTTGCCGGTGGCGGTGAGGGCGAAGCGTTTCTTTACGCCTGATTTCGATTTTAACTTCGGCATTATTCTGGTTTTTCTATTTTTTAGGCCTTGGGGCCATGATGAGAAACATTCTTTTGCCTTCCAGTTTTGGTTCCATTTCTACTTTTCCGTCTTCGGTTAAAGCAGCGGTAAACCGGGCTAAAAGGTCCCTACCTCTATCTGAGAAAACAATGGAACGACCCACAAAATGAACGTACGCTTTGATCTTGGCACCCTCAGCGAGGAAAGATTTGGCGTGTTTAACTTTGAAATCAAAGTCATGTTCACTGGTGTTCGGGCCAAACCGGATCTCTTTGATCACAACTTTAACGGCTTTGGCCTTCAGTTCTTTGTTCTTCTTTTTCTGCTCGTATTTGAACTTCGAAAAATCGACTATACGGCAAACAGGTGGTGAAGCACCTGCGGCAATCTCCACAAGATCAAGACCTTGATCCTGCGCCATTTTCAGGGCAACATCAATCGGGTAGATACCCACGGTCACATTTTCTCCGGTTACACGAACCTCTTTGGCGGTTATCCGATGGTTGATTCTGTTGCTAACTTCGTCTCTCAAGCAGTTAAAAATAAGGGCCGCAAATATAGATATTTTCAGTGAACTGCCTTAATCTCAAAATTAATTTTCAAAAGTTCTTTAAAATCATCCCCCATTTGTCTCATGTCTTCGTCTTCTGCTTCGTATTCCCATACGATTCCGGCTATCGCTCCAGCCTCACCAATGGCTTCCACCATTTTGCAACAACGGAAGATGTATTCATTTGAACTCGAGTTGAAATAACTTAAATTCAGGATCAGACTGGTATTAGCGGCAGGTGCTTTTGCATATTCTGTGATCCATGCTATGACAGGTGTGAAAAATTCTTTTGGGTTTTCCGGAAATACCCGGCCTGTTATTTTCAGGATGCCAGTGCCGGCTTCCATTTGTATTTCAGGCGTTTTGAATGTGGGCGAAATGTGTAGACTATTCATTGTCAGAAAGTAGGAATTCAACGTAAATAAGATCCAGCTCCGGACCAACCGGAATGATCTGAAGATTTTGTTTTTGTGTGTGCATGAAACAGATTTCCATTCCCAGATCCCCCTGTTCAGGTTCCGGATCTGATGCCTTACTTAATAATTTTCGCTGGAAATGCAATTTGAGATTGTCAGTTTTTTTGAGAATCTGAAACTTTTGCTTCAGTTTTTCCGAAGTAGGACTGTGTGCGAGATTGAAAGTGCGAATCTGAATCTGATTGTCGGGAAGCTGCCGAACTCTCAGTAATGATAAGTGGTCTGCAAGCCTGTGCCTTCTGATATTCTGAAATAACTCCATTGCGATCATGCAAAACCTTTTTTTTAGTTTTTTACCCAGCCGTAGCTTTGTCGCTTCAACTTCCAGAAGTTGGTACGCATCTTCGTCGGGATACGAGACCAGTGAAGGAATGAGTATTTCAAATGTATCTGATTTCATTCAGGTTTGGTGCACACGCCAAAGAACATTACTTTTGTCCAATTTTAAAACTTAATCCTATGAAAGCCTCAAATGTAATCGCAGGTTTTGTAAGTGTTTGCCTTCTTGTTTTTACATCATGTAATGAACTGGAGAATATTAACCTTACTGATGTATCGGCTCCGGTAGAATCTGAATTTGTCATTTTTACTACTGACAGTACAGCTGAAAAAGTTGAATACATCGATGCTGCAACCAACAGTGATTTTGTTAATAACCGCAGTAAAATCGATAATATTGAGATTTCACGGCTTGAGTACCAGCTGAAATCCATTAATCCTCTTTCTGCTGACAGCCTGATCGAAGGAAAATTTGAGTTTTTTAACCCTGTCAGCAACGCTTATGAACTTCTGGCTTCTGTGGACAACAAAAAGTTAAGACTGAACATCAGTGAAGAAATGCCCTATGACGCGGTTGTTGCACAGAAAATGATTGGTGTATTTAAATCTTCCAATCCTAAGGTTCAGATCCGTTTCAAAGCCAGTGCAAATAAAAAACCGGTTGATTGTACGCTGGGTATCAAATTTTACCTAAAATTGAAAGTTAAATTCTAATCAAACACAATGTTCAAAACAAGCATCAAGTTCTCGGTATTATCACTGTTCCTCGTCCTGGGGGCAGAAGCACAGGAAGTTTTCAAATTAAATTCTTCCGGCGGAGGATTTAATGTAATGGTTGGATATCAGGGCTTTAATGCCGATAGCTACTTTCAGGATGGTGAAAAATTTGATTGTGGGCTGGGTGAAGAAATCCGAACAAATAGTGACGATGTTCCTACTTCTTACAACAAAGCGATTTATAAAAAACCCTCCGGAGGGATGTTTACTTCCGGCTTTCAAGGCTACGGTGCATTTAATAGTTTCATCATTGGAGGAGAATTTAATACCTTCTATGGCTCTTCTGCTTCCGGGACACAAGAGAATACATCTTTGCAAATCGATAACCTGGGAGCAAAGCAAATTTCCGGCACTACAGCCAGGCTAGCGGGTGCTGATGCAATTTTGGATATTGGATTTGTAGCCTTCCGTAAACGCGGATTTATTGCATATCCAATGGTAGGTGTCGGGTATGGAGCGTCCGGACTTTGGCTTCAATCTCAAAGTTCTGAAAGAACTTATCCATTTCTAACTAAAATCGTAACAGACGGCGATAACAACCTTCAGAATATGATCATCTGGACCCGGAATACAGTTCTTGATTTTGGCCTGGGTGCTCAGTATATGTTTGGTGCCTCAACTGAAGACAGAGCAAAAGGATTCAGCCTTGGTCTTCGGTTTGGATATAAAATGCAATTGAAAACAGACAATGTTTTGGTGAATGCCAACAAGAAAGCAAAAGATAGTTTTGATGATGATGACAATGTGAGCATTCCGAAACTTGGGTATTCAGGTGCTTATGTGAAACTTCTGATTGGCTTCGGACGAATTGGTGAAAGCCGGTAGTAAGAATATTAACGGAATTGAAAAGGCGGTTTATCCGCCTTTTTTTATGTCATCCTGAATGGGTTGTTCCTGTCTTTCTCCAGAATTCAGTTCAATAAATTCCTGCCCATCAAATTCCTGATGTGGCCGGATTCCCATTCCATCAGCCAGTTGAATCGCCAGAAAAAGGCATTCATGCAACGTGTTACGGATGGTGCCTTCCAGAATCGCTTCGCGGATCTGCTCTTTCAATTTCCCGATTTCTTTTCCAGGCTTCAGCGCAAACACCTCCATAATCATATCACCGCTAAGCAATGGCTGAAACGTCCGCATACGGTCAAATTCTTCCACCAGAGCCATTTTTTCTTCCACTTTATCAAAGTTGGCGAGATAGCGTCGGGCTTTGTTTGGATTCTTGGTGGTCACATCTGCCCGGCACAACAGCATCAGGTCTTCCAGATCCTGACCCGCCTCAAACATTAACCGGCGAACGGCAGAATCAGTTACGGCTTCGTTGGTGAGGGAGATCGGGCGAAGGTGGAGTCGTACCAGTTTTTCGACAAACCGCATGTGCTCATTCAGGGGAAGCTTGAGTCTGTTGAATATTTTGGGAACCATCCGTGCACCTTTTTCTTCATGACCATGGAAGGTCCACCCTTCACCAGGGAAAAAGCGTTTGGTCAGTGGTTTGGCTATGTCATGAAGAATGGCGGCCCATCGAAGCCATAGATCGGGTGTTTTCTGGGCTACATTATCAAGTACTTCCAGGGTGTGAAAGAAATTGTCTTTATGTGCTTTCCCATCCCGGTTTTCCACGCCTGCCAATGCCACCATTTCCGGAAAAAATACGGCCAGAAGTTCGCTGTAATACAGGAGTTTGAATCCGTAGGAGGGAGGATTTGACAAAATAATCTTATTTAGTTCATCTGAAATCCGTTCTGCCGATATGATCCTGAGCCTTTCCTTCATATGCCGGATTCCTTCAAACGTGTCGGCATCTATATCAAATCCCAACTGGGCTGCAAACCTCACCGCCCTCAGCATCCGCAAAGGGTCGTCTGAAAATGTAGCTTCGGGTTGAAGAGGAGTGCGAATGATCTTTTTATCAATATCCGCCAGACCATCAAACGGATCCAGCCATATTCCTTTGTTATGACCTGTAAGTCCGATGGCAAGAGCATTTATGGTGAGGTCCCGTCTTTCCTGGTCTTCTTTCAGCGTACCTGATTCCACAGCTGGCTTCCTCGAATCCGGACTGTAGGATTCTTTCCGGGCACTCACAAATTCCAGAATCCAATCCTGGTATTTCACCTGAGCCGTGCCAAAATGTTTGAAAACATTAAGAGTGGATTCTTTTCCAAGTTTTTTAGCGACAGCTTCTGCCAGTGGGTAACAATCACCAATGGTTACAAAATCGGCATCTTTGGACGTCCTGCAAAGAATCAGATCCCGGACATATCCTCCAATCACATATGTATCAAGCCGGAGGTTCTCCGATTCTTTCGACACGATCTGAAAGTAACGGATGGATAATGCGGAGCTGGCGAGCTGGTTCAGGTCAGGAGTCAAAGGTGTTCAGTTGTCTCAATTAAAAATCGGGATGCAAAGGTAGAATTGAATTCTTTCAGAACACGAAAAACAAGTGGATGCATTTCAAAATGGCCTTCATCTTCCGGAATGTGGGCTGTCAGGTTGTGTGTTTAAATTGTAACAAGAGTTTCAATTCTAATGGAATTCTCCCGTTTTGTTTGCATTTACAGGGCCTTAGAACGAACTTTGCGCCCCCAAAAGGGAAACGTTATATGGAAACAGGTATGGAAAAAAATGTTTTGTCTTGTCTTATTATTGGTTCAGGCCCAGCTGGTTACACAGCCGCAATTTACGCATCCCGGGCAGGATTGAATCCCGTTTTGTACACGGGTCCGGAACCAGGTGGTCAGTTGATGATCACCAATGACGTTGAGAATTTTCCGGGATATCCTGATGGAATCATGGGGCCACAGATGATGGAGGATCTTCGGAAACAGGCTACCCGTTTTGGAGCCGATATCCGCTCAGGTATGGCGACAGCAGTTGATTTTTCTTCTGCCCCTTTCAAAGTAACAATCAACAATGAGTACACCATTGAAGCACAGACAGTGATTGTGTCAACGGGTGCTTCGGCCAAATGGCTGGGTCTGGAATCTGAAACCAGGCTCAATGGAAAAGGGGTTTCGGCCTGTGCTGTGTGCGATGGCTTCTTTTTCCGAGGACAGGATGTAATTATTGTCGGAGCTGGTGATACTGCCTGTGAAGAGGCCACTTATCTCGCGAAACTTTGCCGGAAAGTGACCATGCTGGTAAGAAAAGGAGAAATGCGGGCCTCCACTATTATGCAGAACCGGGTTCTGAATACTCCCAACATTGAAGTACTGTGGAATACGGAAACTGTTGAAATTTTGGGCGAAGAGGGAGTGGAAGGAGCCAGAGTTCGCAACATTGTAACCGGAGAAGAAACTCATCTTGTTGCCACCGGATTTTTTGTTGCCATCGGGCACAAGCCCAATACCGGTATTTTTGAAGGAATTCTGGATATGGATGAAAACGGTTACATTCATACCGATAAGATCTCTACCCGCACAAATGTGGAAGGAGTTTTTGCTTGTGGGGATGCCCAGGATCATATTTACCGTCAGGCTATTACTGCTGCTGGAACGGGTTGCATGGCCGCATTGGATGCCGAACGATATTTAGCCTCCATTGAAGCAATCGCCTGATTTTGATTCGATACATAAGTTTACTTCTGGCTTTACTTCTGGCTTTCACCAGTGGTATTTCGTCTGCCGAAGCGCAGAGGAAAAAACGGAAACGCCGTTCGGTTTCTGCCAAGCGGGACGCCATTTACATCAAGCCAACCCGCATCAAGACGAAGCGACGCTCTGGCAGAGGTCGTTTCCGTGGAAGCGGCGGGCGGGATTTGGTGGAAAAGGAAGGTTTACTATCTCAGCGGTATGTTGACAAAACACCGGTAACAAATCCTGAAATGCTTCAAACACTGCAGCGGCCAAACACAATTCTCAATGAAGATACATTTTCACTGTTCGATGGTGAGCCCAGTATTGTGGAGGTGTCGGAAGAGTTTCAGGTGGATTCATCCTGGGTGAAGGCCACCGAATATTATTCCATCTGGGATGCGTATTCGCTTAATCCTTACCAGTCAGATATTTCCCGGTTTCGGGATACCCTTGGTCTCACTTTATTCGATACAGTGAAAGGACAAAACTGGTCAGAGCCTGTTCCCCGTTCCTTTATCACATCCGAATTTGGTAAGCGTGGATATCGGTGGCATTATGGAGTTGATCTTGAACTGGACACCGGCGATTCGATCCAGACAGTCTGGGATGGAATTGTCCGTCTCACCAACTGGGATGGAGGAGGTTATGGTAACTATGTTCTGGTCCGGCACTACAATGGGTTGGAAACACTGTACGGCCACCTTTCAGATATACAGTGCACGGTGGGGCAGATTGTGCAGGCAGGTGACCTGCTGGCGAAAGGAGGGAGCACTGGTCGAAGTTCGGGCCCTCACCTTCATTTTGAAATCCGTTACCAGGGAATTCCTATTAATCCACTCGAGATTTTCGATTTTAACAATCACCAGATCCGAAGTTCAACGTTCACTCTTTCGCCTGAAACATTTGCCTATCTCGAACGACGATATGGACGTGCCAGAGGCCAGGAAAGTGGCCGTGGCAGCTACAAAACCCGGAAAGTATTCAATCATACTGTTCGGAGAGGCGACACATTAAGTTCAATCTCAGAGAAATACGGAGTGCCTATTTCCACTTTACGAAAACTCAATGGAATGGGACGAAGTTCTTCTCTCGCTGCGGGTAAAAAACTTCGGATCCGATAAGCCAGTATTCTCTTCATTATACAGACGCTGATTTTATGAAAGACAGAAAAGTATCCATCGGAATGATTCAGATTTCCTGTACAGGAAGTCCAGATGAAAATATGAACAACACCATCCGCAACATCCGAAATGTGGCGGCAGAAGGAGCCCAGGTGGTGGTTTTACAGGAACTTTTCCGTTCGTTGTACTTTTGTGATGAGGAAGATTATTCCAATTTTTCCCTGGCAGAAGCCATTCCGGGGCCTTCCACTGATGTTCTGTCTTCACTGGCAGCCGAACTTGGCGTGGTGATTGTTTCTTCTTTATTTGAAAAGCGTGCAGAGGGTTTGTATCACAACACAACAGCAGTCCTGGATGCAGACGGATCATATTTGGGTAAGTACCGGAAAATGCACATTCCGGACGATCCAGGTTATTATGAAAAGTTCTATTTCACTCCTGGAGACCTCGGCTATAAAGTGTTTGCAACCCGGTTTGGTAAAATAGGTGTTCTCATCTGCTGGGATCAGTGGTATCCGGAAGCCGCAAGGATAACGGCTCTTATGGGAGCCGATTTTCTGGTCTATCCCACTGCCATCGGCTGGGCTATGCATCAGGATGATACCACCAACCAGGACCAGTATCATGCCTGGCAGTCGGTGATGAAGGGTCATTCTGTGGCTAACGGAATTCCTGTGGTGGCCGTGAACCGGACAGGTGCAGAAGGACACATGCAGTTTTGGGGTGGGTCATTCATGACCAATGCTTTTGGCAAGGTTACGTTTCAGGCTCCTCATTTAGAAGAATCAGTGACCGTGCAGACCATCGATCTCACCCAGGCTGATTATTATCGTACCCACTGGCCTTTTCTTCGTGACCGTCGCATTGACTCCTACGACCCCATTCTGAAGCGGTTTATTGATGAATCCTGAAGAAATGACTGATCTGAACTGGAATCTGACCACGGTTGTATTCCTGTTTCTGGCTGGGATATTCATCTTCTCAAGCCTAATTCAGATTTTCTTCCAGTGGTATTTTTTTTACCGGATCAAAGGGTTTAAAGATATGAAAGGGGATGATGCCGTCCATCCTCCGGTTTCGGTTGTGATCTGTGCCCGGAATGAGTTGGCCAATCTCCGAAAGTTAATTCCACTTCTTCTGGATCAGGATTACCCCGATTTCGAAATCGTGATTATTGACGACCGTTCTGATGATCCGATGTATGATTTTATGCTGGAGCAGAAGTCGATGCACGAAAAGGTGAAGCTCGTCCGGATCAACTATACACCGGAAGGAATGAATCCAAAGAAATTTGCCCTCACTATGGGTATCCGTTCCGCCCGACATCCGAATCTGTTGTTTACCGATGCCGATTGTTTTCCGGCCGGAAAGCACTGGATTCGCTCAATGGCCAAACATATGCATGGTAAAGAGGAGATTATCCTTGCCTATGCACCTTACCATAAACAGGATAGTTTCCTGAATCTCCTGATCCGTTATGACACGTTTTACACCGCTGTTCAGTATTTTAGTTTTGCCATGGCTGGTTTGCCATATATGGGCGTCGGACGGAATCTTGCGTACAAGAAACCATTGTTTATGAAACTGAAAGGTTTCAATAAACATATGCCACTGACAGGAGGTGATGACGATTTATTTGTGAACCGGGCTTCATCGGAAGACAATGTCTCCATTTGTCTGGATGAAGAAAGCTACACCTTTTCCAATCCAAAAGAAACCTGGTACGATTGGTACCGGCAGAAAACAAGGCACCTTTCTGTCGGAAAGTACTATAAGTCAAGTCATAAATGGTTGCTGGGTTTGCTGGCTGCAACCAACCTGTTGTTTTATTTCACCTTCATTCCTCTTCTTTTTTTTCCTCTTGGATGGCCGGTAGCAGCTGGTGGGGCGTTCCTCAAAATACTAAATCAGTTCATCGTTTTGAGCGGGGTAAACAAGAGATTGAAAGAACCAATTTCAATTGCTTTGTTCCCGATACTTGATTTTGTCCATTGTATGTTCATTTTTGCATTTTCATTTCCGGCACGTTTTTCCCGGAGGGCAACATGGATGTAGTGTACATTTCGTTTCAGGAGAGAAGCCCTGATATTTACAACAAGGTCATTCTTGCCAAAGAAGGCAATCAGAAGGCGATGGCTTTTTTGCTGGAACGATACCGTAAATCGCTGCTGGCCATGATTTTGAAAATGGTTCGCAACCTGGATGATGCCGAAGACCTTACGATCGAAGTATTTGAAAAAGCATTCCGGAACCTGCATCGGTTTGATGCCAAATACTCATTTTCAACCTGGCTTTTTAAAATCGGCACCAACCACACGATTGATTTTCTACGCCAGAAGAGGCTAAAAACGTTTTCCATTTCCAATCAGGTAAGTGATGGCAAGGGAGAAACTTTTTCCATCGATATGGCATCCGGTGATTCTGACCCGCAGGAAATTCTGCTTCGGAAACAAAGTCATGAGAATCTCAGGGAGATCGTTTCGCAACTTCCGGCAATGTACCAGACTCTTGTCAGGATGAAGTATTTCGATGAGCTCAGTCTTGAAGAAATCCAGAAGGAAATCGACATTCCGCTTAATACCATTAAAATCCGACTTTTCCGTGCCCGGAATCTGATTCTTGGCATCATGGATGGTAAGAAAAACAACCGTTCCTGAGCTGTCACCAGTCGGAATCCCGATTTCATTTCAATAATTTCCTGACTTCGCCGTTTCTGGTTTTGTATCAAATCAGAGAAAATTATGGCGTTCAGAATCCTGGCATTTGTTCTCACTTCTCTCCTGATTACAGGTTACATAAACAGAAAGGGTTCAAATCCTGATCCTCAAAATGAAACCCGTCAGGTCTCACCCGAAGCCGTTCCCGATCTGAACAAACAATTACTTGAATACGCCAGAAAACATGGTTCCAGAATTTCACCTACTTACGAAAAAGCCGTCTGCACTGAATTTTTGATACAGGTAATTGAACCATTCAGGCGGTTGACCAAAAAAGAGAAAAACGACATCCGTATTCTGACCAAAGAGCCTCTTGGATCTTTGGTTGAAAAGGATGATCCTGTCATAAAGGGAGTCCAGACAGCCCTGGTCAGTTCTGGAAAAGGGGAAATCATTACCCGACCGGAAGATGTGCTCCCGGGTGATCTGGTTCAGTTCTGGACGTCCTGGCTTTGGTATCCAACCGGGCACTGTGGTGTGGTGGTTTCTCTGCAACCCGGAAAGAAGCTTACCTTGTATTCATCCCATCCGTTCACCAACGGCTTTGGGAAATATGCATTTGAATGGCCTGGCAAAACCTATTTTGTTCGGTTGAAGCCGGAGTGATTTCCGTATCATTGCCACGAAAATCCATCGTTCAAAAAACTCTATGACAATCCGTAACTTTCCAATCGTCCCGTCAATCGTTGCGCTGTTTTCTATTTTGTCGTCCTGTCAGTCAGTGACCGAAAAGACAAAAGAGGTTATCAATAAAGGAGGTGAAACCGCCGGCAAAACAGCAACCGAATTCATCGAAGGGGTTTCAGAAGGAATCGACAAAACCCTGCAATGCGATCTGGTGCTTTCCGATAAGTTGCAGGAAAAGGGTCTGAAATTAGGCAAACACACCATCGAGAACGATTCATCCGGAGGAGAAAATAATAAGCTGGTGGTCTACCTCATTTTTGATAAGGAATTCAAATCTTCCATTCAGGTGAAGGCATTTGACAAAACCGGACTCGAATGCGGACGGAACCGGGTTCAACTTAACGAAAAAGCAGGGGAGGCACGTTTCATCGATGTTTACTTTGACCGGCGCACACATCTGGATGTGAAAAGCCGGATCTTGTTTGAATAGTTTCTACCTGAATAAATTAATCAGGATTTGATGCCGTCCCAGCAGGCATCCACAACCCATCGGATTTCCTCATCGGTCAGGGTTTTTCCACCGGCAATGTTGATTTTTACCACATTGGTGACCGCCACCCGGACAAACTGATTCATCAGACTGATGTTTTGTTGCTTCACGAGTCCTTCTTCCTGAGCTTTGATCAGGATGCGGCGGGTTTCCATGTAAAAAGACATGGAGGGCTGGGAACCAACCTGCGGATACATATGCGTTGAGGTGAGTTGATCCATGTACAGCATATCAAGTGGTCTTTGCGTGCAGAAGGTTCCAAATGCTGTCCACCATGTCTTGAACCTGATTTCAGAAGGGGCATTTTCCTGGTATTGTCCGGCTACGAAATCCCGCATATCATAATTGATCTGATCGAAATTCGGACCGAAGTCATGATCAAAGGCTAATTCTGAGGTCATTAAGGCTTATTAGTAAAGATTCTAGAAACTGGAATTCTGGTTATTTATTATCGCTTGTTAGAGGCAAACTGTTTAGTCGCAAGACATGAAACACCGTTTCAGGTCTTAAAGATCCTCATCGAATTTTCTCTTTTTGCTTGTTGGTTCCTGGATTTTCAGGAACTTATTTGGAACTAGTATTTAATGATACCAAACACTGGAAAATGATCCGAATAACCACCGATAAATTTCGGACCGGCATATGTTCTGTACGGAGCTCCAGCATGTTTGGAGTATTTGTCATGCATGAAAACCGGACGGTACACAGCGGTCGAATTTTCAACCCATTCCAGTTTGGATTTACCGGTGACGAGTCCTTGTGAAATGATCATCTGGTCGATCATATCCCAGTGTTCTTTGTATGAATAACTTCCGTCTCCGGCTGCTTTCAGAGGAGCCATTGTATTATACAGTTCTCCTTTTTTTGGATCAGCTGAGGCTGCCAGGGTTTCGGTAATGGCCACATCAGTGGGTTCGTCATTGAAATCTCCCATCAGCACGATGGCAGCATTCTTATCTTTTTTCAGGATGGAATCGACCGACATGCGGGCCACTTTCGCAGCAGCAATTCGTTTCGGTCTGGATTCTTCTTCGCCACCCCGTCTGGAAGGCCAGTGATTAAGGAAAATATACAAGGGCTTGCCATGCAGATTTCCTTTTACCAGCACGATATCCCTGGTGATGAATTTCGGATCGTTATCCATAGTCACCGGAAGAGGTTTCATGTAAATGGGCTCAAAATCTGCTTTCTGGTAAATCAACGCTACATCGATTCCTCTTTTATCCGGAGAATTGTGGTGCACAATCCCGTAATTTTTGGGCGCCAGTCGTTTGGTGCTGATCAGTGCTTCCAGTACATATTTGTTTTCGATTTCAGAGAAACCAAGAATGGAAGGACCACCTCCCAGCGAATCAATCACCCGTGAAAGGTTAACCAGTTTCTTTTCAAAACGTTCACCGTTCCATTTGTTTTTACCTTCTGGCAGAAATTCTTCATCGTCCACATCCGGATCATTGATGGTATCGTACAGATTTTCGCTGTTGTAAAAAGCGATTACACATTGGCCTTTTTTCTGAGCCGGGGCCAGAAATACGATTCCGGCCAGAAATGCCAGAACGAAGGTGTATTTTATCATCATCAGGTTGGTTGCCGTTGCAAGCTGCAATTAAGGAATTGTGGCAGAGACAGTCGGATAATTTTTTGACTTGAGTTCGGCATCCAACACTTTTTTGAAGTCTGCCGATACCTGAGCAGTTGTTAGTATTTCGATTTTTGGAAGGATATCATATGCAAATCCCACCAAACCCATACGAATGGAAAGCAGGCCATAGAGTTTCAGAAACTCCACATTTCCCGGATCCATATCCGATACATCCAGGGCTTTCTGGTAGGCCAGATCTTTCAGACCAGGTTTTTGTGATAAATAATGAATGGCGTACCCGACCTGTCTTGTGTTGGTCGGATTGTCAGCAATTGCCTGCTTGAAAAGGAAAATAGCCTTTTCGTGGTTCTTTTCGTGTTCATAAGTCCTGGCAAGCAGGAAATTCTTTCCTTCCAGACCTCCTTCTTCTCTCAGCGCAATCAATCCCTTGAAATCTGAACCAATTTCTTTCAGGAGCGGACGGGCATCATCCAGGAAAATCTTCCACTTCTTTATTTTACTAAAGTTGAGATTACCGAATGAAAACAAGGAATTGCAACGAGTAGCCATACTTTCTTTATAAGCCCTGTCGAAAGCATATTTCCATAGGAAACGCTGGGCTTCTTTGTCTGAAATCAGGTAAATAAGATCCTGAATTTCTCTGTCGGTGAGCGAATTCCAGTTGATTTTGAGGAAGGCACTTTTCTCCGGATCCGACCGCTGTGCTGCATTGTGAAATTTCCCACTGCTAAGTCCATCGATTAAAACCGTTATCCTCACTTTATCGGCCACATTGAGATAGGGCAGAGACTCTTTAAACGCCTCGGTCGCTTCGGCTTTCCGTCCGGCATCCAGGCAGCTCAGGGCAAACCAGTAGTGTGCCTGTGTGTAACCCGACCGTGCCGCTGTTTTAAAATAACTGGCGGCTGTGGTGTATGCACCCTGATCATAATAAACCTGCCCGAGCAAAAGAGCAAGGACGGTGCGGTTTGTCGAGCTCACTGAATACAGACGGAGCAAATCGTCAATTCCTTCATAGGTTTTACCACAACGGTATTTCATAATCCCTTTCCCCATGGCAATATCGTCGCCATAATATTTGCGGATACTGTCGTTTTCAAGACTCATCAGCAGGGCATTTCCTGTTGTATCCCGGGTGATGGCTTTGTTGATGAAGGCATGGTACAGAATAAACGGCTGCATGGCTTCCGGCATCTGGTCAAACTTCCGGGATACATCAGATAAACTGGCAGCTGCCTCGCTGGCTACGTTGGCGAAAACAAGGTTGTTGTTCAGCTGTGCCCAGTCGCCGTACTGCTCGGATTCCGGTGTTTTTTCCGGGAGTCCGTCCTTTTCCAGTTTGTTGGTAAGGTAAAAGAAGCCCAGGTTACTTTTACCTACCTGTGAGGCTTCTGAACTTTCTGAAGCCTGTGAAAAATAATAGAGGGCAGAATCTTTGGCGATGGTTTCGGTGAATGAAATGCCGATGTTGTTGAGGATCCGTCCTTCTTCCGGAAACCGGGCCACTGCTTCTCTCAATTGAAGCATTTCATACAGAGGGAGGTTTTTCTGTCTGTAAATCTGCGCCATCGCCAGATAGGCTTCCGGACTTGCCAGTTTTTCCAAAGATGCCTGCGCCAGTTCCTGTGCCTTACCAGGATTCCCCATCTCGTAATACAATCCTGCCAGTGAGAGGTTGCCCCTTTGATTTCGTGATTCCAGTGCAAGGGCTGATTTGAGGTGGTTTTCAGCCAGAAAAGAATCATGTGCATAACGGTAATGATCCGCCAGAAGGATTTCTCGTGCACTCAAGGTCTGGTAGTATGGAAAGTACCCGGCATTCAGCAGGAAGATGAAAATACCCAGCAGTCCAAACACCGGAATTGCCGAAACGGGCATGTAACGGGGTTTGAACATCACCAGGTGCACCCGAAGTCCCATCCCCATGAGCTGGAAATAATTGATGAGCACATAGATGAAAAAGCTGGCACCCATACAGAAGTGAATGAGTGTAATGGCATCTTCCAGTACTTCGATCATCAGGTCGTTGGCAACAGCAAAGCTTAATCCTGTGGTGAGGCAAAAGAGGATGCCGAGAGAAGAATAAAGGGTTGAAAATGCTGTATTGCGCTGGTTTTCGGAGGAATGAAGTTCCGCTTTTTTCTCCAGCATCCAGAAGCCGAAAATAAGAGTAGCCAGCTGGAGGGCGAATGGGTTAAGGTAAAATATGTCAAGAGTGAAAAGGCCTGCGTTCTTTAAGTAAATGAGAATGTAATTGGCCAGATAGAGAAAACTGAAAACGGTGAAATGCAGCCAGCTTTGGGTATTGTTTTCCTCTTTGGTCAGAAGAATCAGCATTCCCTGAAGCACGTCAGTTGAGTTGAGGATGATGAACAGTATGGAGAAGATGAGCAATGGATACCAGAGTTCTGCAACAATTAGAGATGACTCCGTCGCGGTAAAATTGGTGAACAGGACAAGGGCAGCCAGCGTTGAAAACCAGAGCAGGAGAACCCACCAGCGGCGGGCGAGGTTCCAGTTCGGAAGCCATGCCTGGATCACGTACACCGGACCGGCAACCAGAAGGACACTAAGACCAGATACCCATTTACCGATCATGCCAAATGGAGCGAATCCTTCCACTCCAAAAATCATGACACCCAGGCCCAACACTCCCAGACAGAGGTAAAACCAGATGTCTTCAAAATAGCTGACGGCGGTAGCCAGCAGACTGAAAGCCAGGATAAAAAGGAAAACGAAGGGGGTGTAGATCCAGGTTTCCGGCAGGATGCGGGTGATGGTAAAGTACTCACCAAAGGCATAATTGGGCAGGGTAAGTGAGAACTCCATGAGATCGGAGCCAATCTCATACGCTTTGATACTGATTTCCTTCGGGATGTATTCGAGACTTGACTGGTAGGTCCAGCTTCTCCCTTTCATCCAGGCCGTTATGGCAAAACCAATAACGAACAGAAACAAACTCAGGCTCAGGCTCCAGGCCCGGCGGTCGGCCCGGGGCCAACTCTTTTGTTGAATGGGTTCCAGCATAATTCGGGGCGCAAAGATAGCAAAACAGGAATAGCAGGCACACAGCGGTTCAAATGGCCGGCTCAGGCGATTTTTTCATGCATCGGGGAGGAGAAGGCAACCCGGATTGAAAACGAAATGATGGGTTTGAAATTATTTGCTCTGTTTCCTTTTTGTTCAATATTTAAAAACTTATAGTACCCCATGAATGTACTGGAATGGCCAAGAAGATAGAATGCGATCTTGGGAGCTTTATTCTAATGATCAGGTTCAAGTTTGGTCAAAGGGTAATATGATGAGAAAGAGCGCCAGATTTTCAATATCATAAAGGTAATAACCTGGGTTTGTCAATTTGATCGAATCAGCTGTTTAATTCAGAGGAAACAGAAATGAGCAAAGGGGCTGGCATGTTTGATCAACTTGTGAATAATGAACATGTCTTTGAAATTGATGGAAGTCTGTGAAATGACACAACTAGCTGATGCCCTCTTTACATCAAAATACAATTGAAAATACAAAAAAAGAAAAGGGAAGACCAGTTATCCCAGTTTTCCCATTTTCATTATCTGAGTCTTGAATTTCCTTACTTATCCAGACAATTCACCATCCAGTTGATCCCGAATTTATCTGTGAAACTGCCGAAGTAGGCGCCCCAGAACATATCCTGCAAAGGCATGGAGATTTCACCGCCTTCCGACAATTGGGTAAAGATCCGGGTGGCTTCTTCTCTGGTTTCGGGTTCCAGTGAAATGTGCATGTTGTTGCCCCGGGTCACGGTAAAGCCCATTTCTTTTGGGGCATCGGTTCCCATTAGAATGTGGTTGTCTAATAAAGGTAGCTCAACGTGCAGGATCATAGTTTTCAATACTGCTGCCATTGGTGGCTGGTTCGGGTCGGCCGGGATGTCGCCAAACCGCTGTATGCCGGGTGCCACAAATTCAGTCCCGAAAACGGTCTGGTAAAACAGAAAGGCTTCTTCTGTATTTCCGGGAAAGTTGACGTAGGTACACACACGGGGCCCTTTCGTTTTCTGTATTGCCCACAATTTGATTTGGGCTTCCAGGTACTGGTCCAGATTCCCCATGCCCATTGTAAATCCTTCTTTAAAGCCCATGGAGACGATCGTTTCCAGGTCTTCGGGATTGCTGAAGTTAATTTTTACATGCACCACAGTGGAATAACCCTGGTCTTCAAATTCGTTGTGCCAGTGCATGTTGGGAACCATGTTGGTTTCCACAGCGTCCTCATCACAGAAGGCATCATGTCCGTTGTAGTATTTCTGTTCTTCAATCTCTTTGTAATGAAACAGGCACCAGTGACGCTCTCCTTCCGGACTCAGCATGGAATAATGCCAACGTCCACCTGGACGGAAATCCATCGATTTGGTCTGGTTGACATACGGTTTGGGTGCCCACCACTGGTCGAGGATGCTGGCATCGGTCCATGCTTTCCACACCAGGTTTACTGGTGCATTGAATGAGCGGTGAACGTGGATCTGGTTGTTTTCTTTGTCGACGATAAAGTCGAATAAAATGGCTTTCTGCATGAGAATGGCTGGTTACTTGATAATTGATTATTGTGGATTGTCCTTTTTAAGTTTTTCAAGAACCTCATCCAGCTGATTGAAACGGGTGGAGAGGAGCTGGCGGAATTGTTCGATCCATTTTTCGATTTCCTTCATTTTAACGGCATTGATGTGGTAGTGAATTTCCCGGCCTTTTTGTTCCTGTGACAGCACGTCACACTCGGTCAGGATATGAATGTGTTTGCTGATGGCCTGGCGGGAAACCTCAAAATGAGTTGCCAGAGCATTGGGTGTAAGCGACTGAACGGCCAGTAGCATTATAATCGACCGCCTTGTCGGGTCTGCAATGGCCTGGAAAACATCTCTTCGCATGCTGAATTTCGTTTCGCAATGATTCGGTT